>NZ_JAJEPR010000060.1:0-9805 GCF_020686945.1 Fusicatenibacter faecihominis
CCAAATATGAGGTGCAGAACATCCAGTGGATGTTCGTTTTGCACCGACCGAAGCGGAGCGTAGACAGTAGCGATTTACGCAGTAAATCAGCGGATTTCGAATATTTGGAGGATTGCGGAAGCTGCGTAGCAGCGTAGCAATCCGGGTATCAAATGAGTGTCAAAAGACCTTTTGACACTCATATCATCTTATTCTATAATAAGAAGACAGGCGTCCTGCCGCGAGAGCGGCAGGGCGCTTTTTTATGTTGACATTTCGATATAGAATGGTAGAATAAGATCGGACATTTAATTTCATATCTTTGGCTAGGGGAGCTGATGCATGATTTATGCGATGGCTGAGACGCGCGGGGAATTTCCGCCGGACCCTCATGACTTGAACCGGGTAATACCGGCGTAAGGAAGCATAAAATGAGGCCCCTCCTGGATAAATCTAAGGAGGTATTTTTATGTCATTTTTCGTAACAACGGTGGATGATTCCTACCAGTTCACTACAGCAGGCTATGTAGCCATGTTTCTGATTCTGATCGCTGTTTTCGTGGGAGCCGCAGCTCTCGCCCAGAAGGGAAAACAGAAAAAGAGTATGAGTGCCAGGCATCTGGCCTTCTGTGCCGTATCGGTGGCACTGGCCATGGTGACTTCCATGATCAAGCTCTATTCTTTCCCGTTTGGCGGTTCTGTAACCCTGTTCAGTATGCTGTTTATCTGCCTGCCGGGCTATTTTTTCGGCGTGGGCACCGGTATTCTGACGGCGGCAGCTTACGGTATTCTTCAGCTCATCATTGAGCCTTATATTTACTTCCCGATCCAGGTGATCGTGGACTATGTGCTGGCTTTCGGAGCCCTGGGACTTTCCGGTCTCTTCTGCAATGCCAAACACGGCCTCATCAAAGGCTACATCATAGGCATCATCGGCCGTTATGTGTTTGCAGTACTTTCCGGCTGGCTGTTCTTTGGTGAGTATGCCTGGGAGGGCTGGAATCCGCTGGCTTATTCCCTGGCCTATAACGGAGCCTACATCTTTGCAGAAGGTGTGATCACCGTCATCGTCCTGATGATCCCGGCTGTGTCCAAAGCCCTGACTCAGGTAAAAATGCAGGCAAACGAATAAGTGAAAAATCTATGTAAAGAGAGTTTCGGAAAATTCTTCCGAAGCTCTTTTTCTTTTTACATTTCTAAAATATCTTAACGCGGGCTTAACAGACGCGGCGCTTCTCTTTTTACAAAGGAGCGGTATCCTTTGTAACGTTCAAGAATAACTGGAAAAGAAATGCAGGAGGAAGTAATGTCAAGTCTGGCTTTGCGTAACATATCGAAAATTTATCCCAACAACAACTGTGTCGTGAAAAATTTTAATCTGGAAATCCAGGATCAGGAATTTATTATTTTTGTAGGTCCATCAGGCTGCGGTAAGTCCACAACGCTCCGGATGATCGCCGGGCTGGAGGAGATCTCCGGCGGCGAGCTCTGGATGGACGGAAAGCTGATGAACTATGTGGAACCTCAGAAGCGGGAGATGGCTATGGTTTTTCAGAACTATGCCCTCTATCCCCATATGACTGTATACGGAAATATGGCCTACGCGCTGAAAATCCGGAAGGTTCCGAAAAAAGAGATCGATAAAAGAGTCCACGAGGTGGCAAGAATCCTGGAGATCGAGCATCTTCTGGACCGACGGCCCGGAGAACTTTCCGGAGGACAGCGCCAGAGAGTGGCGATTGGAAGCGCCATGATCCGTGAGCCGAGAGTTTTTCTCATGGACGAGCCTCTTTCCAACCTGGATGCCAAACTCCGGGTGCAGATGCGGGTGGAGATCGCGAAACTCCATGAGCGACTGGGAACCACGATCATCTATGTGACCCATGACCAGACCGAGGCCATGACGCTGGGAACGAGAATCGTCGTCATGAAAGAGGGCGTCATTCAGCAGGCAGCGGCTCCGGCAGTACTTTACAATAACCCGATCAACCAGTTTGTGGCCGGTTTTATCGGCTCTCCTGCGATGAATTTTTTCAAGACCCATCTCTTTGAGCGGGAAGGAAAAAAATACATAACGGTCCGGGACTGGGAGCTGCCCCTTTCTGATAGTCAGAGCTTTCTCCTGAAAAAAAGAGGCTTTGAAGAGGGAGAGATAAACTTAGGAATCCGGCCGGAGGATTTGCTCAGCACGCTGGAGGCAAAAGAGGCAGCTGTATGGAAATTCGTAGAGTTCCTGGTTTCTCCGGAATCCCAGGCTTACTGGAACTCCCAGACCGGTTATTTCCCGGTAAATACCAAAGCGCAGGATGAGGACGTCTTCAAAGAGAATATCGCAAAATATCCCCAGTTCCAGACTGCTCTGGATCAGCTTCACGATAGCGCACCCCAGTACGCCGGAGCTCTCTTAAGCGTCTTCCCGGAGGCAAGACAGATCGTGCAGCAGCAGATCGAAAACATGTTGAACGGTCAGGCCACACCGGAGGAAGCAGCAGCGGAGATGGCATATCAGATCAACAGTTCCATCGAAGAATACAACCTGGTAAACGAGTAAAAAGTGTTATAACAGAGCTGATACCGAATGCCCCGCAGGTTTTGCGGGGCATTTCAAAATTTCAGAAAAAAACTCTTTTCAATTTCAGAAAAAAGAAATATAATTTATGCAAAGCATACAAAACATGGATGTTTTAACAGATAAAAATAGAATAACTAACCAAAAGAATGAGGAGGCAGAACCATGAATACAAAAGTTTGGGCACACAGAGGAGCATCTGGCTACGCACCGGAAAATACACTGGAAGCATTTGAACTGGCAGCAAAACAGAAGGCCGACGGTGTGGAGCTGGATGTGCAGCTGAGTAAAGACGGAGAATTGGTGGTGATCCATGATGAGATCATCGACCGGGTAACGGACGGTAAGGGAAAAGTAAAAGATTATACGGTAAGAGAGCTGAAATCCTTCAAAGCCAATCAGACGCATCCGGAATATGCCAATTCCGTGATCCCTACACTGGCAGAGGTGTATGATCTTTTAAAACCGACCGGACTAGAGATCAATGTAGAGCTGAAAACAGGTATCTATTTTTATCCGGATATTGAGAAAAAACTGCTGAAACTGGCCCGTGAGAAAGGAATGGAGGAGAAACTCTGGTATTCTTCCTTTAACCATTACAGCCTGATCCGCATGAAAGAACTGGAGCCGTCTGTACGGACCGGGATCCTTTACGCAGATGGCATTGTAAATGTCTGGGATTATGCGAAAAAGACGGTAGGTGCAGATGCACTGCATCCGCTTTATTACAATATCCAGTATCCGGGATATCTGGAAAAGACCAGAGCTCTTGGGCTGAAAACACATGCCTGGACGGTCAACGAAGAGGCAGACATGAAAGCACTTACAAAAGCCGGGATCGAGGCGATCATCACCAACTATCCGGACAAAGCAAGAAAAATCATTCAGGAAACAGGAGGAACAGGAAATGTATGATGTACTGATCATTGGCGGGGGTGTGACAGGCTCGGCGATCGCAAGAGAGCTTTCCCGCTATGATTTGAAGACTGCCCTGTTTGAAAAGGGGGAGGACGTCTGTTCTGGCACCTCCAAGGCAAACAGCGGTATCGCCCATGCAGGCTTCGATGCGGCGCCGGGGAGCCTGAAGGCGAAAATGAACATCCGGGGAAGCCAGATGATGGAAGAGCTTTCCCGGAAGCTGGATTTTCCCTATAAGAGAAACGGTTCTCTGGTGCTCTGCTTTGACGAGAAGGACCGCCCCCGTCTGGAAAAGCTCCTGCAGCAGGGAAAAGAAAACGGCGTAGAAGGGCTGGAAATCCTGGAGAAAAAGGAACTTCTGGCGTTGGAACCCGCCCTTTCGGAAGAGGTGGTCTGCGCCCTTCATGCGCCGACCGGAGGCATCGTCTGTCCCTTTAAGCTGACGATCGCCCTGGCGGAAAATGCAGCGGTGAACGGCGTGGAGTTCCATCTGAATGAGGGCGTAAAGCGTGTGCAGCCCGGAACAGTGGAAGGCTATACCGTGGAGACCGGGAAGGGAACTTACGAGACCCGGATCGTGGTAAATGCCGCCGGACTTTACGGCGATGAGATCCACAATCAGGTCAGCGAGGAGAAGCTTCATATCACCCCGAGAAAAGGGGAATACTGCCTGATGGACAAAAAAATAGGCCAGCTGGTCTCCCATACGATTTTCCAGATGCCGACGGCCATGGGAAAAGGCGTGCTGGTGACGCCGACGGTTCACGGAAACCTGATGGTGGGGCCGACGGCCACAGATATTTCCGACAAAGAAGGGGTGGACACCACGGCAGAAGGCCTCGACGAAGTGCTGAAAAAGGCGGCTCTCAGCGTGAAGAGCCTGCCGCGGGGCGTGACGATCACCTCCTTTGCGGGACTTCGGGCTCATGAGGATCACGATGATTTCATCCTGGGCGAGGTAAAAGATGCCCCGGGCTTCTTTGATGCGGTGGGCATCGAGTCGCCGGGCCTTACCAGCGCCCCGGCCATCGGAGAGTGGATGGCGGAAAAGATCGTGGAGAAGCTCCGGAAGACACAGAAGGTAGATGAGAAGAAAGATTTCCAGGAGACAAGGAAGGATATTCCGAATATTGCTTCCATGGACCAGGCGGAGGCAGCAGCCCTGATTGCGGAGAATCCTGCTTACGGAACGATCATCTGCCGCTGTGAGAAAGTCACAGAGGGAGAGATCATCGACGCGATCCGGCGGCCTCTGGGAGCCCGTTCCCTGGATGGAATCAAGCGGCGGACCAGGGCGGGTATGGGACGTTGTCAGGCAGGATTCTGCTCTACGAAGGTCATGGACATTCTGGCAAGGGAGCTGGGGATTCCTCTGGAGGAAGTCACGAAAGCAGGCGGCGCGTCCAAGATGCTGACAGGAGGTGAGAGATGATGGCAGAAGGCAGAAAAAGTATGGAGACGGAACTGGCCATTATCGGCGGCGGTCCGGCAGGGTTGGCGGCAGCTCTGGCAGCGAGGGAAGCAGGCGTGGAGGATATCCTGATTCTGGAGCGGGATTCCGTTCTCGGCGGTATCTTAAATCAGTGTATTCACAATGGCTTTGGTTTGCACACGTTTCATGAGGAGCTCACGGGACCGGAGTACGCCTACCGGTTTATCGAGCAGGTGGAGGAGGCAAAAATCCCTTACCTCACCGACACGATGGTAGTGGATCTCGAGGAGGAAGAGGGAGAAAAATACATCACGGCCATGAACAGCAGGGATGGTCTTCTGACGATTCGGGCGAAAGCGATCATTCTCGCCATGGGCTGCCGGGAGCGGCCGAGGGGAGCCTTAAATATCCCCGGTTTCCGACCGGCAGGCGTCTATTCCGCAGGAACGGCCCAGCGTCTCGTGAACATCGAGGGAAAGATGCCCGGTAAGGATGTGGTGATCTTAGGCTCCGGTGATATCGGCCTGATTATGGCCCGCCGGATGACCCTCGAAGGGGCGAAAGTCCATACGGTGGCGGAGATCATGCCCTACTCCGGCGGCCTGAAACGGAACATTGTCCAGTGCCTGGATGATTTCGGCATTCCATTGAAGCTCTCTACCACCGTGGTGAAGATCCACGGAAAAGAGCGGGTGGAAGGCGTGACTCTGGCAAAGGTGGACGGTCATATGAAGCCTATCCCGGGCACCGAGGAGTATATCCCCTGTGATACACTGCTTCTCTCGGTAGGTCTTCTTCCGGAGAATGAACTGACCGAGGAACTGGGGGCGAAAATGTCGCCTGTGACCAGAGGGCCATTAGTAAATGAGAGTATGGAGACCAGCCTCTCAGGCGTTTTTGCCTGCGGAAACGTGCTCCATGTCCACGATCTAGTGGATTTCGTGAGCCAGGAGGCAGCGCTGGCAGGAAAGGCTGCGGCGGAGTGGCTGAAAGAGAATAGGGATAAAGTCACAGAAGCAGATGTGATTTTGGAGCAGGCAGAGGTGAAAGCTGAGATTTCCGGCGCTGCAGCAGACACAAAACGTCCCGCCATCACCGTCGAGACCGGCGCTCACGTCCGCTACACCGTCCCCTCAAAGATCCGTCCGGACAAAGCCGGTGAAGAAACGCTGATCCGCTTCCGCGTGGACAGCGTCCTGAAAGACCACTATCTTTGCGTCTCCTACGACGGCGGGCTTATCTCCCATAAGAAAAAGCGTATCATGGCTCCCGGCGAGATGGAGCAGGTAGTCATCAGACACAGCGACCTGGACCAGTATCCGGATCTGGCCCGGATCACTGTACACATCGAAGCAGAATAGGAGGGGGAGAAGATGGAAAAAAGAGAATTAACCTGTATCGGCTGCCCCATGGGCTGTGCCCTGACGGTGAGCCTGGAGGCGGGAAAGGTCGTTTCCGTGGAAGGCTACACCTGCAAGCGGGGCCGTGACTACGGCGAAAAAGAATGTACGAATCCCATGCGGACCGTGACCAGCAGCGTTCCGGTAACAGGCGGCGCCATTGCGATGGTTTCCGTCAAGACCGCCTCCGACATTCCCAAGGGAAAGATTCAGGAATGCATGGAAGCCATTCACACTGCCACAGCCCAGGCCCCGGTTCACCTCGGGGATGTCATCCTTATAAACATAGCGGATACGGGCGTGAATCTGATTGCGACGAAGGCGGTAGGAAGAAGGTAGGAAAGATAACCGGTTTTACTCTTCTTTTGCATGAAAAGAACGGTCAGAAAGTGCTTTCTGGCGGTAAAGAGAAGGAGAGAGACCGGTTTTCTTTTTGAAAGCCATAGAAAAATATTGTTCTGAGAGATATCCGCAATAATAAGCAATATCAGCACAGGAAAAATCAGAGTTCGTTAGAAAATAACGGGCTCTTTTTAATTTCAGATCTGTGAGATATTCCTGAATAGTGACACCTGTGATCTCTTTAAAAATGCGATAAAGATAGGTGCGTTCCAGACCGACAGCATCGGAAATGCTTTGCACGGAAATATTCTTGAAATAAGAATTTTCAATCAGAGAAACCGCCTGGCTTACATAATATTCTTTTCTGGTTAATGGTTTGATGTTCTGGTTGTATTGCATCAGTCTGGAGCAGAGAGAATAAAATTGTCCAAGAGCAAAATAGCTGTCAGAGATAGAAGCGGTGTTTAAATCGATGAGAGGCTTTAGGATATTGGCAAGCTCTATTGTCGATTCATAATGAAGGATGGGAATCTGGTAAGTAATGTTACATAACTGCATAATTTCCAGAGCATCCCTTCCATCGAACCCAACCCAATAGTAGACCCATGGATCCTGGGGATCAGACTGATAGCAGATGGGAACATGAGGAAAGAGAACGAAACAGTCATTTTTTTGCAGATGATAGGTCTGTTCACGCAGTTGATAAGTTCCTTTGCCTGATACAATGATATGCAGGACAAAGTGGTCAACTACCTTTTGCGCAGAATAATGTCCATGCAGAGTTTCATGGTAACCGCAGTCCAGAATTGTGATGGTTTCCTTTGTGGATGGATTGGAACGGAAATAACTGATTTTTTTAACTGTCATAAGAACTCCTTTCAAACAAAATCCCAACGTAGCTGTTATGCAGACTTCTGCCTGACTATAGAACAACAAAATATGAAATAGTAACAACAAAATTCTCTTTTCATTTTACCAGAATATGGTATAAATAACAATATAGAAAGATAAAACAGCCGGAGAAATGCATCAAAAATAACGAAGGAAAAATAGAAAAAAGATAAACAAAAGAAAAAACAGACAAAAAACAGACAAAAAACAGGTATATTTTCTAAACACAGATAAAAATGTTTATGACAACATTTTATGTAATTTCTCTGAAACTTTTCAAATATAAGATAACGGATGTGGTGACAGATATGAAAATTACTTATTACGGGACATCAGCCTCGGAAGCCTGGCCGGCATTGTTTTGTGAATGTGAGGCATGCAGGCTTGCAAGAAAGTATGGAGGGAAGAATGTAAGAAGCAGAAGCCAGACACTGATCGATGATACATTGCTGCTGGATTTTCCACCGGATACCAATTACCATGCACAGGTGCTGGGGCTCAATCTCAGGAGAGTCCGGACGCTATTACTTACGCACAGCCATCATGACCATTTCTTTCCGGCAGATCTTGGCTTGAGATCTGACCAGTATGCAGAAGGTCTTGCAGAGGAAAAACTTACCATATATGGAAATGAAACAGTTATAAGTATGTGTGAGGATGCAAAGCGGGTCTGCAGGAATCCGGAACAATATATTACATTCCATGAGATCTAGCCGTTTGAAACGTTTGAAACGCCGGATGCTTATCAGGTGACGGCACTTCTGGCAGATCATAACCAATCGGAAAAGTCCATGATGTATCTGATCCAAAGAGAAGGAAAACAGATCTTATATGCCCATGATACAGGAATCTTCCCCGAAAGCACCTGGAAATTTCTGGAAGGAAAATATCTGGATCTGGCAAGTCTGGACTGTACGGCACTGAGCAGGGACTGGAGACAGGGGCATATGGGCTTTCAGGCAGTTGATGAAGTCCGTGACCGTCTGAAAGAAATGGGATGCATTGATGGGAAAACAACACTGGTTTTGAACCATCTGGCCCATTACGGAGACTTTACGCATGAGAAAATCTGTGCACTGGAGAATCCGAAAGGCTATGAGGTTGCCTATGACGGCTGTTCTTTTGAAATATAACTGCCGGTTACGCTGGGCTTTATCAAATTGAAGATACGGATGGAAAAATTTATACACTGATGACCACCGGCTCCTGCCTTGGAACAGCAGTTAATATGAATGTCTGTGAGGCAGCAGGCGAGATCAGCACACTGCCTTCTGAGACTACAAAATCTTATGGTATGCAGATGATGGAAGAAATGGAATCCCATTTCCCGAATGTATTCTACGATAACCTCTGGGATCGTAAATATATGCCGTCCGGTATGTGGAATGTATTCCAGGTTGCTGCCGGTATGTTCTGTGAAGATCAGTCTGATGACAGCAAGCAGGAGATCATCGATTACCTGAAAGAAAACCATACAGATCTTTACGAGGCTGCTCAGGAAACATAAAGACAGGAAGGGAGCTGGAAGACAGCTCCCTTTTTTAAGTTTATCAGCAGCGAGGATGACAGAAGATGGAGAAAAAAGAAAAAGGATCTTGTTATTACTAAGCATGCCGGCCTTCCTTTTGATTGTGATCTTTATGATCGTTCCAGGGTATCTTTTTTTAACAAATGTAGCAAGAATTCTCCCACCTCTTCAGGTGGTGAGATGAATTGCATATCTGAGCATATCTGCTCAAAAAAGTCCTTATAGTACAAAAGAAACACTTGTTCTCTATCGCCTAATATAGTATACTGAAAAGGAACATTAGTTCGCAAATACATATCAGTCGATATAAGAAAAAAGAGTGATAAATACAATAGAATCAGACCATAATTCCCATTCAGCATTTTTACTATATTATCACCTGCTGATGGTTATAAAATACAGAAGAAAAATATGGAACGACGAAATATCCGAAAGAGAAAAAGAGAGCTTTGAGTATATCGCACCCGGATACGGGATCGTACTGGAAGAATGGAATCACGATACAGACCATGTTCATGTGATGTTCCGCGCACAGCCAAAGACAGAACTCCGTAAATTCATCAATGCCTGTAAAAGTGCCAGCAGCAGACTGCTGAAGCTTCTGTCTGCTCCGTGCAGGCGGGGCGCCGATTGAAACGATACGGCAGTATATAGAAAGCCAGGGTGAGAAAAATGAACCGCGCCATAAAAATAAGGATCTATCCAGATAAAGAGCAGAGCGTTCAGATAGAGAAAACAATCGGCTG
>NZ_JAJEPR010000061.1:0-8976 GCF_020686945.1 Fusicatenibacter faecihominis
ACGTCGATTGACGACAACGCAGCAGATGAAAACTTATACAAGTTATTTGGCGAAATGTCAGTGATACAGTACACTAGCTTCATTTCCCATACCATACACACGCACGTTCATCCCACAATGAGACACGAAATATCCGTCATTTCACGCATCCTCTGTATGACGTAAGCACCTTATTTTCTAGCGTGCCCTGGAAAGGGGGTGCAGGGGGAAAACCAGGACTGCAAGACTCTGATGGTTTTCCCCCTGCTATTCCCTACGCCTTCCTCAAAGCGTACCTATGAGCGCATTGCTCCGTCCACGGACAGCACATCGCCCGTGACATAAGATGCCATCTCATTTCTGCTATAACTCCTAACCTGAGGTTAATTCTTTCGGATCTGCTTTTCTGCTAATCTTTTCTCAGGAGAACTTTCACCTTCTAAGAAAGGAGTCGTTTATGAAGAAGAGAATCGTACCAAAAACCACACTTATTCTTTTATTATTCACCCTGCTGCTGGCCTGGAGTGCCGTGCTTCCGGGCCGGGCAGACAGTCTGATCAAATCAAAGGAATTTACCACCCGCACTTTTTATGCCGACGGGGACGACGACGAAGTCGAGTTCACCGAAAATTTCGGCTTCGCCGGTGATTCCTACCTGAACTCCGGCCGTTTCCGCATGGACATTACCCTCACGCCTGTTTACAACAGCATCTGGATCTCTTCCGATGGCGAGCGGGCGAATCTGGCTACGGAACCGGCAATCGTAAACCTGATCAACGGCAGGCTCAACGCAAGGATCGATACTGCCACCGGAGGCGAATTTCAGCCGGACTACGGAAGTGACGGCATGATCCGTTCCTTCCGCTATTCCAGGTCTGATCTTCTTTCCGATGATCTCACTTATGCCAATTTTACGGTCACTCTCCCTGATGAGTACGCCATCGAATCCCTGTTTTACCAGTACGGAGAGGATCTCGAGATTGACGATGTCCAGTACTCTGTGAAATTCAAGATCAAAGTCTCCATCTATGGAAATGCCCCCGGGATCAAACTGAAAAAGAAAGTTCTCTACGGTTATATCAATGATATCTGGTATTTTATCGATGTGGCTGAATTAAAAGGCGGCAATGAAAAAATCGTAAAAGCCACTTCCAGCAATCCTTCGGTTGCTGCGGTTTCCGCCTCCACTCAGCGGATCCGCCTGAAAAAGGTCGGCACCAGCAAGATCACCCTGACAAACGGGTACGGGCGCTCTGCCACCTTCACCGTCAAAGTCCAGCATTCTACCATCAAGAGACGGGTTTCCTCCGTCAGCTGCATCCTGGGTACGGAAATGGATCTGGACAATAACGGCATCGTCGGGATCCTCGGCACGCCCCGGTATACGGTAAAATCGTCAGACAGCAGCATCGTCAGCGTACGGAAAAGCCTGAACCATCCGATCATCCGCGGCAAAAAAGCCGGTTCTGCCAGAATCTCCTTTACCTGTGGCAAGAAGAAGTTTTCTGTTCTGGTACGAGTGAAAAAGGCTTCCGTGGTCTTCAGCAATTCCATCACACTCACGGAAGGAACCAGCCGTTCCCTCTCCGCAGCGGGAAGTTCCAGCGGCATCTATATCAAAAAAGCGGTAAGCCTCAACGGTCTTCTCTCCCTGAAGCTCTCCGCAAATTCCAAAACCCTGACCCTCACCGCCAACAAGAGTTTTTCCGGCAGCACCGCCACAGAAAAAGTCCTCGTGACCTTCAATAACGGTACGAAAAAGACCGTCACCGTGAAAATCACCCGAAAACCGACTCCTACGAAGCCTTTTTCCCTGAAGGACATCAAGATCAAGCTGATCCGCTCCTACTGGAATGGCTCCAAAGCCTGCATCGAGTATTCCGTCACCAACAACTCCTCCAAAAACCTAAATAAGGTGCGCATTTTCTACAGCGGCACCATCAGTGAGACAGTCAGCGGCTATGCCACCATCAACAGTTCCATTCCAAAAGGAACCACCAAGACCTTCATCACCCGGGTCAGTGCCTACGACTATCTGGAGGGAGTCACCCTGAAAGTCACCTCCGCCTCCTGAAACCGCGGTTGAAAAAATGCCCTGTTCGGGGTATCATTAAGAAAAAACACCGAACAAGGAAGAACCGCCATGAAAACACGACCTCACCTGAATATCACCTATCTTTCAGAGCGCCTTCAAGAGGCGCTCTGTGACATTTTCCAGTATTCCGTCACGACTGTGACCGCCCCCATGGGTTACGGAAAAACCACCGCCGTCTCCGCTTTTCTCAAACAGGCAGAAAACGACGGTGTTTCCGTACGCCGCCAGAGCATCTATGGGGACAGCTCCGCCTCCTTCTGGAAAGGTTTCTGCCGGCTTTTTTCAGGAACCGCCGTTTATAAGGAGCTGGCAGCTCTTCCTTTTCCCACAGATGAGAACTCCAGAGCCTTCTTTCTCGAGCTTCTGGAGCAGGCCTTTGAAAAAAATGACCGGCCCTTTTGCTGCTTCATCGACGATCTGCATCTATTGACGGACCCGTCGGTTTTCGCCCTTCTTTTTGCTCTGGGCAGACTCGCTCTGCCGGAATTTCATCTGATTCTGGCCAGCCGGAACCCCATTTTCTCCCCCAGTGAAAAGCTCCGCCTTGGAAAAAATCTTCTGGAAATCGATGCCGTAACCTTAAGTCTTCAGCCCGGAGAGCTGAAAAATTACTGCTCGCTCTGCGGCTTGAAGCTGGATGCCGCCTCCCTCTCAAGCCTCCATCAGCTCACGGAAGGCTGGTTTTCCTGCGTCTATCTGAACCTGACAGCTTACCTCGCGGAAGGGCATTTTATCGAGGACAGCGCCAGCATTTACGATATGATTTTCCACATCCTGCTCGACCCGCTCCCCTCGGACTACCGGAAGCTTCTGACATTTCTCGGCCTCGCGGATGAGTTTACCGGCAGCCAGGCCGTCTACCTCTGGAAAAATGACAGCGCCCGGGAAATGCTGAAAAACCTCACGGAAAACAACGCCTTTATCAGCCGTCTGCCGGAGCCGGACACCTTCCGCTGCCATCACATGCTGAAAAGCTGCACCCGGAAAATGTTTGATGAGCTTCCTACTGAAGAACAGAACCGCTGCAAGGCCCGTATGGGAACCTGGTATCAGAGTCAGGGGCGTTACGAGGAGGCCATCCACTGGCTCTCCCTCTCCGACAACTACGAGGCGCTCCTGAACGCCGTCGAGGAAAACCGCGGCTATGCCCTGAATATTCAGCACCAGGAGGAGGTCCTCCGGTGGCTGGACGAGTGCCCGAAGGCAACTCTGGCCCGCCATTCCTACGCCCTTCTCATTTTCATGCGCCGCCTTTACACCTTCCGGCGGATCCCGGAAATGCTGCGGCTCAAGGACTTTTTCCTCCAGAGCGTGTCTGAAAATCCGGAACTTTCCGAGACGGAGCGCGGCAACCTGCTGGGCGAATGTGAGGTAATCTTAAGCTTTTTAAGCTACAACGATATTCAAGGCATGAGCCTCCATCACCGGAAAGCCCTGACTCTTATGACCGAAAAGACCACCTCCGTGGGCGGCTCCGGCTCTTGGACCTTCGGTTCCCCCAGCGTCCTCGCAATGTACTACCGCACCCCCGGAAGCCTTGACCGTGTCGTAGCGGATATGAAGGAATGTATGCCCTGCTATTACCGGCTCACCGGCGGCCACGGAAGCGGTGCTGAAGATCTGACCGAGGCGGAAAGCCTTTTTCTCCAGGGAAATTTTGCCGCTGTTCCGCTTCCCCTCAAGCGGGCAGAGCTGGCCGCTCTCGATAAAAAGCAGTGGGGCATGTTGCTCTGTAAGGATTTTCTCGAAATGCGGCTGGCCCTTTTTGCCGGAGACCGGGAACGGATTCAGGAACTGATGGATGAGCAGAAAAAAACTCTGAAACGGGAGCTTCAGAGTATGTTTTTAAATACGCTGGACGTATGCAGCGCCTTTCTCTATGCAATTCTTGGATGCAAAAATGAGATTCCGGAATGGATTGCTTCCGGGCGGCTCGACAGCGCGCTGGTACTCCATCCTGCCATGCCCATACTTTTTATGGCCTACGGGGAGGTTCTGCTGGCAAAGGGCGATTACTCACGGCTCATCGCCATGGAGGCCGACCTTCGCAGGCGTTTTTCCATTTATCCCAACCTGCTCTGCACGCTCTATCTGGAAATCCAGCTCTCCGGAGCTTTTTATCAGCTGGGTGACAATGAAAAGGCCCTGTCCCATCTGCAGGCCGCTTTCACCATCGGTGAGGAAGACCGGATAGCCATTCCTTTTGCAGAAAATGCAGCCTGGATCCGGCCGCTTTTCAGCCAGCTTCTCTCTCCGGCCAGCCAGCCTTTCATTGAGGAGATTCTCCGACTGGCCGATCTCTTAGATGAAGCCAGAAGCGATGAGCTCCGCCGCCCGGCCTGCCTCACCGACAATGAGTGGAAGGCCGTAAAACTTGCTGCCTCCCGCCTCAGCAACCGGGAAATCGCCTTGGAAATGGGCTTTTCCGAAGGCACCGTGAAGCAATACCTGAACCGGATCTACGGAAAACTTCACCTGGAGGGCGACGCCCGGAACAAGCGCCGCCGGCTGGAGGAGCTTTTTAAGTGAGATACACAACGTTCTGAAGCGGAGACAGGATACTTTCCAGCACCGTTATATAAAGTTCTCCTTCCCCGAGAATATCAAAAGCCAGACAAAGCACGCTGTCCCCGGCATCCTGATCGTAAAGGTCATTGATCGCCTGGGCCAGGGTGTTTCCGGTGTAGCCTTTGGTATCCACGTCTGCCGTCTCAAGAACATTCAAAATCTGATCCGCCAGGGCGATCCGCTCATCGTCGGTCCGGTCGCCATACCAGCCATCCTTATACATAAGAGTCATTTCCGGATAGTCGTTAGCTGCCAGAAGAAGGGCGTCCTCGTCCTCACTCTCCAGGGCCTGCTCTCGAAAAACCGTCAGGATCGCATCCCGGTAAGAATCATAGTCATCATCAAAAAGGAGGGCCGCGATTTCCAGCGTACTGGCAGAAACGCCGCTCTCATAGGCCGTGTCGAGGAGATCCCTCAGAGTTTCTGCATCCAGCTCATTTTCCTGATAATAATCAGCCAGAACCTGGGGCAGATCTTCCCGCATCTCCTCAAAATTTTCCTCGTCATACCAGAAACTTTTTCCGATAAAAGCGGTATCCAGAATATCTCCATCATACAGCTTTTCGATGATTTGCTCCTCTTCAGTCAGTTCCCTTTCTGTCTCCTGGCTGGCTTCCTCTGTGACTTCTTCCATACTTTCAGCCTGCGCCTGGATCGTCGGCTGGCTTCCGATAAAAAGCGCCAGGAAAAGGATAAACATTCTTTTTTTCATAAAAAATCCCCCTTCCTTTCTGTTATTTCTATTCAAACAGAAAAGAAAAGGGATTTCTATTAACCTCTGGTTATTTTTTCAGGCTTTTGTGTACCAGTAGCGGACACAACCGTAAATATAGGCCTGATCATAATTGGAAATTTTGATTCCTCCCTGCGGATAAGGAGCAGAGTTGGAAGCGTGAACGATCTTTCCATCTCCGATATAGATTCCCACATGAGAATTGTTCGCATAGTAGAAAATCAGGTCGCCCGGTTTCAAATCCTCAACCGCAATCTTGACCGGTTTCGCATAACCAGCCAGTCCTTCATACTGCCAGCCGGTATAATGTGCAACATTGATGCCAAAGTGGCGCAGAACCAGCATCGTGAAACCGGAACAATCCACTCCTTTGGTCAGATCCTCTCCTCCGCCAAAAACATAGGGATAACCGACAAACTGCTGGGCATAGGCCGCAATCTGCTTTCCAAGAGCGTCGTTTTCTGTCAGCGGAGTTTTGGTCGTCATCTGTCCGTTGGCATCAAAGGTATAATAAATACCGTCGATCTGCAGATCCGTACTTACCGCCATAGCTCCTCCTTTGGAAGGATTAAAGTAGTAAGTGATTCCCTCTACTACACGGAAACCGGTCTGCATGGCTCCGTTCGTACTGTTAAAGTAATATTTATTTCCGTTATATTCTGCCAGACCCAAGACTTTAATCCCGCTCGCATCGAAAAGATAGGTATCGCTTCCCACTTTAATAAGTGTATTCTTGGCACGCTGACCCTTGCTGGTCAGATAATAACCATCCACCCAGGTATCCTTCGCCATCTCGCCGGTCGTGGTATCAAAATAATACCAGCTGCTGTCCAGTTCCTGCCAGCCGGTCACAGGCTGATAGGAAGAATCCAGGAGATAGGTTTTTCCGTCTTTATCGGTGAAAAGGCCCGGACTTCTGGTCTCGCCGGTCTTTACACCGTCGCTTCCCACATATTCGGAACCGATCCAGGTACTCTTCGCCATGGTTCCGTCGGAAGTAAGGTAGCACTTATCTATCCAGGTATCTTTTGCCATCACACCGAACATATCAAAATAGTATTTCTCTCCGTCGATGGTTTTCCAGCCCTTGCTGCGGGCTCCCGTACTGGGATTCAGATAATACTTCTGCTCCCCTATCGTAATCCAGCCATACTGTCTCTGGCCTTTTTCATTGACATAATAGGTGTTGCTCACGAAACGGCTCTTTACGAGCTGTCCATAAGTGTTCAGGTAATATTTTTCTCCGTCAATAGTCTGCCAGCCTGTCAGCATCCGTCCGGTTTTCGGACTGAAATAGTAGTCATTGACTCCGTAATGAATCCAGCCTGTCGTCATCTCGCCCGTCGTCGGATTGAAATAATAGCTGAGCCCGTCAGAGGTCTTTCTGATACCGGAAAGCCGCCGCAGAACGCCGTCTGTTCCGAAATACCAGACTTTGTCGTCAACCCGTTTCCAGCCCGTCAGCTTCTTATAATTGACCTTGCTGAAATAATACTTCTTTCCGTCGATCTCCATCCAGCCTGAGGCGTAGGAACCGTTTTCGTCCAGATACTGGTTGTCATTGATCCAGGTCCCTTTGGCAAGGCTGCCATCCGCATTAAAATAATATTTTTTTCCGTCGATGGTCTGCCAGCCTTTTTTCATGATCACACCGGTCCTGGAATTCAGATAGTAGGTCTTGTCGCCGTTGGTGTACCAGCCGTAGACCTTCTCTCCCTTATCATTCACATAATAGGTGTTGCCCACCAGACGGTTCTTGGCCAGCTGTCCGTAGCTGTTGAAAAAATATTCCTTACCGTTTATGGTCTGCCAGCCCGTCAGGGCGCGACCGGTCTTGGGACTGAAATAGTAATCGTTTACGCCGGAGTGAACCCAGCCGGTGGTCATCTCACCCGTCGTCGGATCATAGTAATAGCGGTTTCCGGAATTTTTCACCACGCCGGAGAGCTTTTTCAGCGTGCCGTCCGCATTAAAGTAATAAACCTTTCCGCCGATCCGGCGCCAGCCTGTCACTGCCGCATAGTTCATATAGCTGAAATAATATTTGTTGTCACCGATCGTCACCCAGCCTCTGGCCAAACGGCCTCTCTGATCCGCATAATATTTTCCGCGAACCAGGGTATTTTTCTGGAGCTCTCCCAAGCCATTGAACGAATAGCGGTAGGAACCAATTTTATAAATGCCTTTCAGAGCATAGCCCTTCTGTCCGAAATAATAGATCTGTCCATTAATTCCTGCCCAGCCCAGCACCTGCGCGCCTGTCTTGGGGCTGAAATAATATTTCTTTCCTCCATAGACCACAAAACCGGTCTGCTGCGCTCCGGTCTTAGTATTAAAAAAATACGTTTTTCCGGAGATCTTCGTAAAACCGGTGGCTTTCTTTCCATCTGTATAATAATATCTGGCATTTCCCTCTGTTACCCAGCCATCCCCGGAAACGGTTTCATCAACAAGATTATCTGCTCTGGCCGGAACCATATTTTCCGCCGGAGCCCATACCAGAATCCCTGTGAAAAATAATGCCATGAGAAATTTCTTTTTCATATAAATCCCCTTTTATGTATGTCTCTTCCAAAACTTCCGAACGCAGGCTGAACCCCCCACGTCTCGAACTATTACAGAATTATTACATCATTATGAAAAGTTTAGCGGATTTCTATGGAAAAGTCAAGAGAAGATGAGATTCTTAAGAAAAAACATAGATTATCCTGTTCATAAACCATATTCCTGATACATCTCTTTTCTTGTTTTCGAGTCTGTCACCACAGCCTGGATCTTTTCGCTTTTGCCAGAAGTCTCTCTTTTTCGTATGGTTCCAGTCTCAAGTTCATTTTTTTCTTCTTGTTTCTCTGTAAAATTTCATCCAGCCGGGCAGGATTTTCTCCGCACCGGCTTTCCTTTCTCAGAAGGCATACAAAGGATTTGGCCAGGAGATCTCCGCCCGTCAGGATGCTGCCGCCAAACATGACCAGGGCGTCGGCTTTTGGGATGTTAAAAACTGACATTAAATCTGTTTGGGTAAGAGATTTGAGGTCTCGCTTGCTGCAGAAATGGGCGAGAGTGTTGATATAAAATGACGTTTTATGATCCATATAATTTCCTTTATTACATCTCATCTTTTATGAAAAGATTATAGCTTAGAAAAATGGTTTTAGCTAGACGCTTTTGGGAAAGCGTGGGGGGAAATGCGAGGGGAAACCATCAGAGTTGCGCCAGTCCTGGTTTCCCCTCGCGCTCCCCTTCCAGGGCACGCTAGAAAATAGGGAGCTTACGTCATACTACTATTGCGTGAAATGACGGGTGTTACTGGATATAAAAACATAAAAAATAAGAGGCATACGTCACGCTGCTACACAGCGATTATATGATGTTCCGTGTCTCATATTGAAATCCAACAATTCAAATCTTCCATATGAATAACAAAACACCATATCATCTCCACGCACCAGTCTGACGTAAGCCCCGTATTTTTTGACCTTCTTATCCACTCTCACCTGTCATTTCATGCAGTTTTTGTATGACGTATGCACCCTATTTTCTAGCGTGCCCTGGAAAGGGGGTGCAGGGGGAAAACCAGGACTGCGCAACTCCGATGGTTTTC
>NZ_JAJEPR010000062.1:0-8575 GCF_020686945.1 Fusicatenibacter faecihominis
GGCACTCCCCAACAAGATTCCCGCAGGGGCAAAATGAGCGATAAGCGAATTTTGGTACTGCGGTAGAATCTTGCTCTGAAAAACTCCGGCGTTCCCCGGCTTCCGTACTTTCCGCTAACAAGACGTTTCAAAAGGGCTTTGCTACCCGCTATTCCGGCATATCTTGAAAATTTTCCTTTCACTACCTACAACACCACGCAAAGCAAAATGGACGGAGATTTTTAGAATTTCCCCTTATTCCCTACAACACCACGCAAGCCGAAAAAGGCGGACAATGGCAGTATTTTTTTCTTTGATACCCTCCACGGATAAGTAAGGGATTTTGCCAACTGCGGCGGCAATTTTCCCTTTTGTTTTTTCATACTGGGGATTTTCAAAAATGCCAAACAGGAACGAAAAAAAGCAGCAAATCTGTTGAATAGATTTACTGCTTTCTGGTTGCCGGCGAAGCGGCGGTTATTCAGTTGTAGGCGGTAGGGCTATCTCCCAAAGCGGAACTTGAAAATAGCTGTGAGAAGCGTCTGGGTGATGTAGTCCTCTGTATCTTGGTCTACCCGTCCATTCACACGGGCGGCACATTGTATGCGGCGGCGGTAATACTGCAATACAGTTCCCACCGCTTCCGGCTCCCCGCTGGTGGCTTGGACGATTGTTTCATAGGGGAGAAGCCTATTATTTCTCATATGCCATTCCCTCCATTTCCGCTTGGAGCTGCCGTAGGACTTTTCGGATATGGTAGCCCGCTGTGCTGCGGCTGCGCCCGTACTGTCTGCCAATTTCGTGCTGTGGAATACGCTTGAAAAAGGACAGGTAAATCATTTCCCGCTCCCGTTCGTCCAGCCGTGACAGGGCTTCCGCAAGTAAGCCGCTGCTGAAAATGACCGTATCGCCGCAAAGGGTAAGTATGTATTCCTCGTCCGGCTCCGGGGCTTGGAAATATTCATCTGTCGTGCCTAAAGGGTAGTGCTTTTCGTCTGTGAGGTATTCAAGGGATATTTCTCTTTTGTGCTTCCTGCTCCGTGTCCTCGCTGCGTTGATCGTTGCATTTCGGATAACGACTTTGCAAAAGGCATGGAAAGTGTACTCGATATGTTCCCGATATTCTTCTGTACAGGTCATGGAAAATCCCCCTTTCCTCCCAAAAGGGCTGTGGCTGGTTAGTAGTTGCTTTTTATGATAGTAAGGGGCGGCAGCACTTTAGGCTGTCGCTCCTTGACTGCCTAACTGCAAAACCGGGCGGGGCTGTCAACGGCGGGCGAAGCCCGTTCATCTTGACCGTTGACTGGCTCGGCCAGGTTTGCTATTTATCCGGCAAACTTGAATTTATTTTAAGCTATCACGTTTTACCTTTTTAAGCCTTACTATCATTACCATAGGAATTTCTTTGTTGTTTTTGAAACATTCTTCATAAAATCCATCAATGACAAATCCAGCTCTAAAACAAAGGTTAAAAATATCTTGTATGGAACGATGATAATAAATCTGCTCCTCCGGTTGCCCTTCAATCGCTATACCATAGTAACTGTGCGGTGTCATATATTTTTCAGTCAACGTGATAAAACAAGGGTGTTGCGTTGCAAAGACAAAAATTCCGCTTTCCTCCAACAGTTCATAAACAGCCATAAGAAGTGGTTCAATATCCGTAATATCCATAATTGCCATATTAGAAACTGCTTTCGTAAAGGCTCGATTTCTTTTTAATTCTAATATACTTTCTCTATTGGTCGCATCCGCTACACAAAATTCAATTTGTTTTGCATATTGTGATTGCCGTCTTTTAGCCAATTCTATCATTTTTTTGCTGTAATCAAAAGCGACAATCGAAGCGCCTCTTTGTGCAAGATACGAAGAATAATTTCCATTGCCACACGCAATATCCAAAATGTAATCCGCAGGATTAGGAGATAGAAGTTCCGTTACTTTGGGACGCACTACCTCTCTGTGAAATTCATTAGATTTGTCACCCATTGCATTATCCCAAAATTGTGCGTTTTTCTCCCAGATTTTTTTACTTTCCTCTGTTCCCATGTTCTCTCCCACTCCCAAAATTTGCCTTTTTGCTTCCATTAAATCTTCCTTACTATATTCCATTGTTACCCTCCATAACTTCTGATTGTTGCCGTCTTGACTATTATGTATCTTTTCTTTCCAAAATGGTATAGGCTTTTATTTTTATAATGCTGCAAAACTTTTCTTCTGTAAGGTATTCAAAGGATATTTCCCTTTGCCGCCGCTATTGGAAAGCCAAAAGCAGCGGCTTTTTTACGCGATATGACCGAAAAGTCTAGAAAGCAGGATATGTCATCATTTGTCATTTCTTCTCAATGTAATAACTGCATGGCATATCAAGCCAAATACAAGAGAAAAACAGCCACCGCCAAATAGTGATGCTCCCCACCCTGCACCCGACATTGTCATAAAACCGCCAACAAAGAAAATACCAATGCCAAGAAATATCCCGACACCATAAAAAAGTCCAATTGCCATATCATACTTATTAAATTGTCGTTTCTCTTTTTTTTCACATGTTTCCATTTTTGTTATTACCTCCTTCGCAAAATCGTCCATGTGGACTCCAAAAAGAAAACAAATTTTTTTCAACGTATTTAAATCGGGTTCATTAACATCTCTCTCCCAATTCGATAGCGCCTGCCGGGTAACATTCAATTCCCCAGCCAGTTCTTCCTGTGTCATTCCCGATTGTGTTCGCAGATGACGTATTTGCTTTCCTGTTGTAATATCCGTCTGTTTCTGGTTCAAAATGGTTCCTCCTCTCTGATGCTGATTTTATCAATGATATTTCGCAATAGCCAGCAATGAACGCTTGCATTGCGCAAGACGTTACATTATCTTCTGAAACATATGCCGAACCTTATCTATACGGCTGTTCGGGCGGCGTGGCTGAAATACAGGCTCGCCGGAAGTTTCCTGATACCCTTTTAATTCTGTAATGCAGACACTTCTTCCATTTGTATAAAAATTCAGATCATTCCTATATTCACCGATACAACGGGCAGGGATTTCACCCTTAAAAATAACTTCATCTTTTTCAAGTCTGGTTGATTCAATGATTGCGCAATACTTTGGTGCATCATTATAAGCCCGTGAAAGATATTCCTGCGGTGCAAAAAGGGTAAAGGAAAGGTATGGTTCCAACAGTTGTGTCCCTGCTTTTTTCAATGCCTGCTCCAACACGATAGGGGAAAGCAGCCGAAAGTCTGCGGGGGTACTTACAGGACTATAATACAATCCATATTCAAAACAGATTTTACAGTCTGTCACTTTCCATCCATACAGCCCCTGCTCGCAGCCATAAAGAACCCCCTCCATAACCGCATTTTGGAACGATTGATTTAAATATCCAAGTGAAACTCTGCTTTCATACTGCACTCCGCTTCCAATAGGGAGCGGCTCTATGGACAACCCGACAGAAGCCCAGAAAGGATTTGGCGGGACTTCTATGTGGATGGTATATTCTGCTTTTCTAAGCGGTCTTTCCAGATAAATAACCGAAGGCTCTTTCATAGCCACGCCCACATGATATTTTTCTTCTAATAGCGAACAAATAACTTCTAACTGTACTTTTCCCAAAAAAGATAACATAATCTCATGGGTAACAGTATCAATGTCAAAATGCAAAAGAGGGTCTGTATCAGCAATCTCTGCGAGGGCATTTAACAGGGCTTCCCTTTGCTCCGGCTTTTGCGGCTCTACCGTTGTCCGAAGTAATGGCATGGGATTATCAATCCGTGTTTTGTGAGGCAGGAGTTTTTCATTTCCCAGGATATCGTTCAGTTTCAAAGTATCATCAGCTAAAATAACAATTTCTCCCGGACAGGCATGGTCAGCCGGGACGATTTCACCATTTGACGGAATACACATTTCTGTAATCTTTATTTTTTCCTTTTTTGACAGCAGCAGGGTATCCCGTAAATGGAGCGTCCCATGATACAGGCGTAAATAAGAAAGCCGTTTTTTCCGCTCTGTATACTCAACCTTAAAAACATATCCACATAATTCAGACTGAATATCGTCCGTTTCTGTAATGAAAGTTTCTATAATCGCTTCAATCAGTTTTTCTGTTCCTAAATTGTCTTTTGCACTCCCATGATAAACAGGAAACAAAGAGCAGCATCTGGTTCTTTTGCACTTTTCATATTGTAATTCCTGTATATCCAAAGAATCCTCTGCAACATATCGTTCTAATAGTTCATCGCTTCCGGAAATAATCATATCCCATTTGTCTAAATCAGAAATATCGGTCATGGTTATCTTTGGCGACAGGGAAACCTCCTGCATGACAATCATATCACTGGTAAGTTTATCTTTAATGCTTTGGTAAACACACTGCAGGTCGATCCCATTTTGGTCTATCTTATTTATAAAGATAATTGTCGGAATGTCCATTTTCTGAAGCGCATGGAATAATATACGGGTTTGTGCCTGTACGCCGTCTTTTGCTGAAATGACTAAAACAGCTCCGTCAAGGACAGATAAAGAGCGGTATGCTTCGGTTAAAAAATCCATATGACCGGGAGTGTCCACGATATTGATTTTATAATCATTCCAATAAAAAGAAGTAACCGCTGTCTGAATGGTAATTCCCCTTTGACGCTCCAAATTCATTGTATCTGTCCTTGTTGTGCCTTCATCTACGCTCCCTAGTTCTGCAATTGCACCACTGGTATACAATAAACTTTCCGTTAATGTTGTCTTTCCTGCGTCAACGTGAGCCAGAATGCCGATATTGATTATTTTCATGTGATTGTCCTCCCTTTACAGCCCCAAAGGGCATAAAAATCCCCAGCAGTAAAATACTTTTACCACTGGGGATTCTAATTTGCGGACATACACATATACAGCATACACCTATTTGTGATTGCTGTTTTTTGAATATGTCAAAATTGATAAGGCAAAAGTATTCTTAAATTGGGTACAAAAAACCAAGCCCCCACAAAAGGAGCTATCATAATTCTTTGTTCCCACTATTTGATTATAGTTTTATTTAAGAATACCTTGCCGCATATTTTTTACTCCTTTTCTGGAATGAAGCTATTATATCACATCAGTTTTAGGAAAGCAAGTACTTAAAAGAAATTTTTCTTCCCCTTATATGTAACAATCATACCGGCTTCCTGGTGTTCAGAATGGTTTCTGCTGTCTGCTGTGGTGTTTGATTGGAATTGTCCAGCCAAAAGCCGATCCGTGGTGTTGTCTGCATAAATGTATCGTATAAGGTTTCAACCGTAAAGCCGGAATAGCCTGTTTTCTCCCTGTATCGTTCCCTTTCTTTTATTGTTTCCACATCTGGACAAAGAACGACAACCTCAACAGGGTATTTATGCAGATAATTTATCATTCGGTTTAATTCATCACCGTAGTAGTTATCTTGGATCACTACAGAAAAGCCGTTGTCAAAGTATGACCTTGCCGCATCAGCAGTCAATTTGTATCGAAGGTACAGCTGGCGGACTGCTTCCGCTGATGGGGTAGCTGACATATTTTCTCTGCCTGAAATAATCATTTTTCGGAACACATCACCACGAAGATGGACGCATTTTTCTATTGATTTTGCCAGTAAATCGGAAACTGTAGATTTTCCAGAAGCCATTAAGCCTGTAATGAGATAAATTTTTTGTTTCATTTCACTTCCTCCGGCACAAAAAATATGTACATGTAACTAATTCAACACATTTATAATTTGAATAGGGACATTATAGCATTTACTAAATACAAATTCAATGTATACGGAAAGAAAGATATAAGGAGTGGGAGGGATTCCGCCGTAGTCGGCATTGTAGGAAAATCCAAAAGTTTAGATTTTCCCACAATGCTTATCTTTTGGTCTTTGGTTCGGAATAGTGTAGTGCTGGCGGTCTATCTCTTGTTTTCGGTTGCTTGCTTCCTTACCGTACATGAGCATTTGCGCCGGGATTGTCATTCCCATATCCTTCCAGAAGGTTTACGACACCCCACACGCCAAGACCTGCACCGATTGCGACTACAAGAGTTTTTAAAGTTGTAATTGCACTGCTAAAAAACGCCATATACATTCACCAAAACTGACTTTTTTCAGGTGTTTACGGGAATGAAAAAACACCGACTAAAAAGCCGGCGCACCTAATGTCAGTTATTCCTTTCCTCATTATTTTTCGTTCATTCCCAAGGTTACTCCGACAGTTCTACATGAATTACTTCCACCTCTTCTTCAGATTTCGGTGTGTACTGCGGATTTAACTCTTTCTCAACTTTGTATCGGTTCTTCTCGTTTTCATCTGCAAGAAGCCGATAGTTTTTGTGTTTCGTGATATCATATTTGTCCGAGAAAAATGGTCTGGCACCACGGATCTGCAGGATACATTTTCCTCCATCCATGACTGCAATCTCATCTTCTGTCATCAGCTGTTTGCCTGTTTTCTGGTAATTCAATCCAAAAGACTTCTGATTACTCCTCGTCTCCGAAGTGTTATACAGGTCAATGGTTTCCTTACCCAGAAGCTCACTCATTTCCTTTAATGTGGTCTTCTCTTTCCCACCAAGGAATAAAGTCGTATCACAGTTGCCCAGAATGGTATCTGCACTATCCTTATACATTGCCTTTAACTGACTCTGTGACTGCAAAATAATAGAAGCAGAGATTTCCCTGCTTCGGATAGTTGCGATCAGCTTGTCAAACTGAGGAATTTGTCCGATGTTGGCAAACTCATCAGCGATGACACGCACATGCACCGGAAGTCTTCCACCATATTCATCATCTGCCTTATCGCAAAGCAGATTGAAAAGCTGTGACTGCAGCATCGCAATCACAAAGTTGAATGTGGTATCCGTATCGGACATAATCAGAAACAAGGCTGTTTTCCTGTCTCCGATCTTATCCAGCTCCATTTCATCGTAAGACATGATCTCACGAAGCTCTGCGATATCAAATGGGGCAAGTCTGGCACCACAGGAAATCAAAATCGACTTCGCCGTTTTGCCGGCGGCCATTTTGTATTTTTTATACTGTCTGACCGCAAAGTGCTGCGGATCTCTTTCTTCCAGTTCCTGGAACATCATATCCACTGGATTCTGGTAAGTTTCATCCTCTTCACGGGTTTCGCTTTCATTCAAAAGATCCAGAAGAGTATTCAGATTCTTTTCCTCTTCATCACCTTCATACCAGATAAAAGCAATCAGTGCTGTATACAGCAATTTCTCTGCTTTCACCCAAAAATCTTCGGAAGCTTTTTCCCCTTCGCCTTTGGTATTTACAATGATTGTTGTCACCAGCTTCAGGATATCTTTTTCAGACCGTATATAAGCAAATGGATTGTAATGAAGGGATTTAGAAAAATTGATCGTATTCAAAACCTTAATCACATAAGGCTCATATACCACTTTCCCGGATTTATCTTTGATGACATTTCCATCTTTATCCCTCTTCGGCGGTCCCTTTGCTAACATCTTCCCGCACTCCTCGATCAGAGTGCCTTTGGGATCTGTAATGACCATGGAACAGTTCATCTGCATGACCGATGGTTTTACGAAAAAACGTGTCTTACCGGAACCACTGCCGCCGATAACTACAATATTTTTATTTCTTGCATATTTCGGTTGCTTCGGTCTGCTCTCCATCGTCAGTGCTTCTGTTGCTGTCAGTGGAATGTTCATCCATGGATCATCTGACATATAAGGCTTGATATCCTCTGCAGTTCCCCATCTGGCTGAACCATACTCGATTCCTTTCCGGAGTTTCTTTGCATCTGACTGTTTCTGCCAAACCAATAGTTTCAAAATAACTGCGACAGTAACTCCAACCAATAGGTCTCTCAGGTCAAAACTTAGCAGAATTCCTGTAAAGATCCGATCTGCATGTTCCATCGCATATAACAGTTTGTTCCCTATATCTTCTCCGGGACTTCTCCTGTATAAGCAGGAGGCCCGGTCCGCATAAAAAGCGGTCAGAACATAGGGAAGATTCGTAAGAACCAGTTTCTTTTTATCCAGGGCGGACAGCCTGACCCCAGCCTTATTCTTCCACTTCTGCATCAGCTTATTGCCGTGTTGTTTCATCATCGGCTCTGCTCCTGATGCCGGTTCTTTACTTTGTCCTTCGATTTCTTTGGCATCATTGCCCGGTAAGCTGCAAGACGCTTATGAATGGAAGGCTTATTCGCTTTTTGAATCTGTTTCTGGGAAAACTCACGGAAAGCAGCATTGAGGGCATCCTGATCACGTCCCTTGAAAAATACCAGATAAACCGGAGGCTCTTTGCTCTTGTCTTTTTTCAGAGCATAATTGATCCCGTATTTTCTGGCATACCGTTCAAAGGACTTGATATTTTTGTCCGTGATCTCGATATTGACCATCCCGGCATTCTGTTTTGCCAGCTCTTTTACCGTGACCTTTCCCTGTTTTGGCTGATTTTTCTGTGCTTTCTTCTCTACTGATTTCTGCTTCTGATGACGCAGATACGCAACAAGAACCTTTTTCAACAGGTCTGCCGTAATCTTAGTAGTCCGAATACAGAACGTGACCGTTTTCTGAGTTACCTCTTCCTGCATGACTTTTCCCTCCTTTCAGCGATTCAACTGCT
>NZ_JAJEPR010000063.1:0-8169 GCF_020686945.1 Fusicatenibacter faecihominis
TTTGGCGTGTCCCAAGTTCAAAAGCCTTATCGTGCAAGCACGAACAGCTTTTTGACCTTTTGACACTGGTATCATTATTTTCTCATCATATATGCATGAAACATATCCAGCACACCCGACAATTCCTCTTTTGTCTGAATCGCAGACAGGAAGATCGCCTCGAACTGGGACGGTGCGAAGTGACAGCCGTTTTCCAGCATATACTTGAAGTACTCCGCGAAGGCTTTCGTATCGGAACTCTTGGCGGTGGCGTAGTTGACTACCGGGGTCTCAGTGAAGAAGAGGGAACCGATGGAACCCACATGGTTGATCTGGTAGTTCTTGCCGCATTCCTCCAGAATATTCTTCATTTCACCGAAGAACCAGTCACTCTTGGCGTTGAGCCCAGTGTAAACCTCCGGATGGTCCTTGAGATAATTAAGCTGGGCAAGGCCTGCGGACATGGCTACCGGGTTTCCGCTTAAGGTTCCTGCCTGGTAAACAGGACCTGCCGGTGAGATCAGGCTCATGATCTCCCGTTTTCCGCCGTATGCACCCACGGGCATGCCTGCACCGATGATTTTTCCAAAGGTGGTCATATCCGGCTGAATGCCGTAGAAGCCCTGGGCTCCGTCCAGCTGGAGACGAAAACCGGTGATGACCTCATCAAAGATCAGCACCGCACCGTACTTCGTGCAAAGGTCTCTTAAGCCCTGAAGGAACTCCCGTTTTGGCTCCACCACACCCATATTGGCAGCCACGGGCTCCACGATGACAGCGGCGATCTCCTCGGGGAAGGTCTCGAAAAGGGTCTTTACGCTGTCCACATCGTTGTAGACGGCGGAGAGGGTATCCTTCGTGCAGCCTCCCGGCACGCCTGCGCTGTCCGGAATACCGGCCGTCATGACGCCGGAACCGGCCTGCACCAGCATGGCATCAGAGTGGCCATGGTAGCAGCCCATGAATTTCACAATCTTGTTTCTTCCGGTGTAGCCTCTGGCCGCCCGGACTGCGCTCATGACAGCCTCGGTTCCGGAGTTTACCATGCGGACCATATCGATGGAGGGCACGATGCCGGTGATGAGCTCTGCCATCTCCACCTCTTTTTCCGTGGCGGCGCCGTAGCTTAAGCCTTTCTCGCAGGCCTTGATCACGGCTTCCCGGATCAGAGGATTGTTGTGGCCCAGGATCATCGGTCCCCAGGAATTGATAAAGTCAAGATATTTGTTTCCGTCCACATCGTACATATAAGCGCCGTCGGCGTGGTCGATGAAACGGGGGCAGCCGCCGATGGAGCCAAAAGCCCGGACCGGACTGTTGACGCCGCCGGGAATGAGTTTTACCGCTTTTTCAAAAAGCTCTTCTGATCTGGTCATTATCCAATTCTCCCTTCATCCATGAGACGCGCGATCTCCGGTGCAAAATAGGTCAGGTAAATATCAGCTCCTGCCCGGTAAACGCCCACTGCCATCTCGGAAATGATCCGTTCCTCCTCGATATAGCCCAGAGAAGCGCCGGCTTTTACCATCGCATACTCTCCGCTGACGCTGTAGGCTGCCACCGGAACATTGACCTCTTCGCGGACACGGGTAATCATATCCTGATAAGCCATGGCCGGTTTTACCATAATGATATCGGCTCCCTCTTCCACATCCATCAGAGCCTCTTTGATGCCCTCACGGCTGTTGTGGAAATCCATCTGGTAGCTCTTCCGGTCGCCGAAGGACGGAGCAGAACCGGCCGCATCACGGAAGGGACCGTAGAAACCGGAAGCATATTTTACCGCATAGGACATGATCGGGGCGGTGTAGTGGCCGTTGGCATCCAGCATCTCACGGATGGCACGGACACGGCCGTCCATCATATCAGAAGGAGCTACCATATCAGCTCCGGCTTCTACATGGGAAAGGGCTGTTTTTGCCAGAAGCTCCAGTGTCCGGTCATTGTCCACGTCGTGGCCGCAAAGCACACCGCAGTGACCGTGGGAGGTGTATTCACACATGCACACATCGGTAATGAGATACATCTCCGGGAAGTCTTTTCTCGCCCGACGAAGGGCCTTCTGAACAATGCCCTCCGGATCGTAGGCTCCGCTTCCCACCTCATCCTTGTGATCGGGGATTCCGAAAAACATGACATTTTTTACGCCTGCATCCTGAAGCTTGGAGAGGATCTCTCCCTGAGTGTCCACACTGTAGCGAAACTGACCAGGCATCGTAGGGATCTCCTCGATAATTCCGCTTCCTTCTTTTACAAACATCGGATAGATCAGAGATGCCTTATCCATTCTGGTCTCCCGAACCATTTTTCTTAAAACCTCACTGCCCCGAAGTCTTCTGGGGCGTTTCAGCATTTCCATTTTTGCTGCCTCCTTCTTATCTCTCACGGCAGAGCTTTTCCACACAGGAAACCACGCACTCCATGGTCGCCTGCTCTGCCATATAGGTTTCCATGCCGAGTTCATCCGCCGCCGCTTTTGTCTGACGGCCGATGCAGACGGCTTTTACCTTTGAAAAATCAATGCCTTTGACTGCCTGGGTAAAGCCCCGCACAGTGGAAGCGCTGGTAAACACCGCATAATCCACAGTTCCGGTGTCAAATTCCGCCTTCTCATCCACGGCTCCCGGCGTCTCATAGAGGGTGTCGTAGGTCGGAATATCATCCACGGTAACTCCTTTTTTCTCCAGCTCCTCAATGAGCTCCGCTCCTCCAAGGGCCGCCCGGGGGATCAGAATCCGTTCTCCGCCGGAAAGCTTCTCTGCCAGAGCTTTTCCAAGGGCTTCTCCCTCGAAAATTTCCGGCATCAGATCCGGATAAAGGCCATGACTTTCGAGGGCCTTCGCCGTACCGGAGCCTAAAACCGCGATTTTAAGGCCAGCGAGAGCCCGGAGATCTTTTTTCTCCGCCTTTAGGGCCTCGAAGAAAATCCGCACGCCGGTGGGGCTGGTAAACACAAGCCACTGATAGATGTGAAGCTCTCCGATGGCATTCCGGAGAAGGTTGTTGTCCGGGATCGGCGTCGTACTGATAGCAGGAAGCTCCAGAACCTCGGCTCCTTTTTCCCGGAGTTTCCGGCTCATGGCTGAGACAAGCTCCCGCGGCCGGGTGACGAGAATCTTGTTTCCGGCCAGCGGAAGGTCCTCATACCAGGCAAATTCCTGAGCCAGGGAGCAGACTCTGCCTACCACAATGATGGCCGGAGTCTCGACGCCCTGGCGTTCCACCTCCTCTTCCAGAGTAGAAACCGTAGCGACGATCCGTTTTTGGCCGGCCAGGGTTCCCTTCTGAAGAACAGCTGCCGGCATAAAAGGATCGCAGCCATTTTCCAGAAGCCCTTTCATGATATCGGGAAGAGCTTTCACTCCCATGAGGAAGACCAGCGTTCCTTTTGTCCGGACAAGAGCCTCAAAATCAATGTCGTATTTTTCATCTTTTTTCTTGTGTCCGGTGATGATATGGACCGAAGAACAGAAATCCCGGTGTGTCACAGGGATGCCGTTGTAGGCGGGCACCGCGATGGCGCTGGTCACGCCGGGCACCACCTCGCAGGGGATTTTTTCAAGTTTTAAGAGCTCCATCTCCTCGCCGCCCCGGCCAAAAAGGAAGGGATCGCCGCCTTTTAAGCGGACTACCCGCTTGCCCTTTTTCGCCTCGTCCACCAGAATCCAGTTGATGGTCTCCTGGGGCGCCAGATGATTGCTTGAACGCTTGCCCACGTTGATGAGCTCCGCGTCTCTCGGAATCATGGTCAGCACACCCTGGCCTACGAGGGCATCATAGACCACGACATCAGCTTTGGAGAGGACTTCCTTTCCTTTCAGCGTGAAAAGACCGGGATCGCCGGGGCCTGCGCCCACCAGCCAGACTTTTCCTACGGGAGTCTGCTCCTTTTCTTTCCGATAATCCTGGCGAAGCTTGATGGCAAGATCCCGGCCCAGGGACTCTGCCCGCTCCGGATTGCCTTTTACCGTGCCCTTCTTATAGCCGCCGGTCTCCTCGTCGTAATAAAGCCCCATGAGAAGAAGTTTGCCGTCCTGGATTCTCGCATAGGCCGCCACCGGTGAAGAACAGCCGCCGTTTAAGGTCCGGACAAAGGCCCGCTCGCAGAGGGCCTCATAGCGGGAGGCCAGATTGTCGTAACCGCTCAGGTATCCATAGCCCTCATCCTGCCGGCCCTGAACAGCCAGGATTCCCTGTCCTGCCGCCGGAATGATCTCCTCGGGTTCAAAATACTGGGAAATTCTGTCTTCCAGGCCCAGTCTCTTAAGACCTGCTGCCGCCAGCACCAAAGCCCCGTACTCACCGCTGTCCAGCTTCTGAAGCCGGGTCAGCACGTTTCCCCGGACGGACTGAAATTCCGCTTCCGGAAAAAGCTCCTTCAGCTGAAGGATCCGCCGCTGGCTGGAACAGCCGATGGGTTTGGAAAAATCCAGCTTCTCCACTCCTTTCGGCAGCACCAGCACATCCCGCGGGTCCTCTCTCTTGGAAAAAGCCACCAGAGGAAGCTCTTTCGGCACCTCCATGGGCATGTCCTTTAAACTGTGGACGGAAAGATCGCTGCGGCCGTCCATCAGCGCCCGGTCGAGCTCTTTTACAAAGAGGCCTTTTCCTCCCACCTTGTCCAGTGTCCGGTCAAGAATGATATCTCCGGTGGTCTTCATGGTCAGAAGCTCCACATCCAGCGCCGGATGGTGAGCCTTGATGAAATCCAGCACCATCTGGGACTGGATCACCGCCAGGCTGCTTTCCCGGCTTCCGATGACAATTTTATCCTTCATACGTTTTTTCCAACCCTTCTATACATTCTTCAAAAGTTTCCGGACAGACCGTATCCCTGAGACCGAAAAGCATTTTGTTCACGGATTTCTCCGCGGCCTGCTCCACATCTTTCAGAAGCGTTTCCTGCTGCTCCGTCTCCATCGGAAGGGCGTGAACGATCTTCACAAGACGCGCCAGCAGATCCTCCGCCGCTTCCTTTTTCAGCTTCTGGATCCTCGGCACCATATCCCGGCACTCGTACCAGCTGTCAAACTCTTTCCGCTGCTCTTCGAGGATCGCCTCTGCTTTTTTCAAATTCTCGATGACCTGTTCGTTCCGGGCATCCACATGGAAATCATCGATGTCATAGAGGCGGATATGGCGAAGTTTTCCCACGCCAGGCTCCACATCCCGCGGCACTGCAAGATCCACCACGATGAGGTCATGATCGAGATCCACCGGCCGGACGTTCTCCTCTTTCAGGGTAAAATTCGGGCTCGCCGTGGCGCTGACCACGAGATCACAGGCCGGAAAATAGCCCATGCGCTCGCCGTAGTCGATTCTCCGGCAGCCTAAAGGAATGTCCACGATACCGCTCCGATACTGACGCACGGTAACGGTCACATCTGCCCCCTCGGAAAGAAGGGTGGAGGCCGTCAGTTTTCCCATGGCTCCGTTTCCGATGACCATGCATTTCCGTCCTTTTACGGAAAAACCCTTCTCCTTCAGGGTCGCCAGGGCCTGATGGATCACGGAATGGCTGGCTCCGGTGAGAACCACCTCCGTTTTCACCCGTTTTGCCGCCGTCACGGCCATGCGGAAAAGGACCTCCAGCACGTTGTCCGCCGCATAGTTCTCTCTCGCCATTGCCAGAGCGTCTTTCACCTGGGTAATGATCTGATCCTCACCGAGAATCCTCGATTCCAGTCCTGCTGCCAGCCGGAAAAGGTGAGAAGCCGCCTCTTTTTCCTCCCTGAAGCTGAAATACTCCCGGTACTCCGGCCAGAGCCCTTCCGGAAGCTCCTTCACCCGACAGAGAAGTTCATAGAGATCGCCCTCGTACCCTTCCTCCGTGCTCACATAGAGCTCCATCCGGTTACAGGTGGAGATCAGAACACAGCCCCGGATGCCTTTTTCTTCCTTTATAAGTTTAAGCGCCTCCGCGCTTCTTTTCTTCGTAAATGAAAATATTGTACGGATATCGATCACGGCTTTCGTGTGATCGATGCCTATCATCTGTATTGCCATGAGTTTCTGGTTTCCTCATTTCCTTTGAATTTCCCGGCATTTTTCGCCATTTGGGCAAAATGGCCCAATTTTCGTTCCTATCATACCACAACACTTCCGGAAATTCAAGAAAGCCCGTGCACGCAGCACAGGCTCTCTGAATATTTTTTACTGCTGATTTTCAACGCTTTCTGCCGTCACCCGCACATCCCTGGTCAGATCCTTGATGACCTCCCCGGCGATGATGAGGCCTGCCACGGAGGGCACGAAAGCTGTGCTTCCCGGGATATCACGGCGCTCCGTACATTTATGCTGGGCTCCCGGCGGGCAGATGCAGTTGGTCCGGCAGCTGATGGCCATATCGTTGATCGGCCTCGTGGGAAGCTCGTCGGAATAGACGACCTTCAGTTTCCGGACGCCCCGTTTTTTCAGTTCCCGGCGCATGACCTTTGCCAGGGGGCAGACCTTTGTCTTATAGATATCCGCCACCTGAAAACGGCTGGCATCCAGCTTGTTTCCGGCTCCCATGGAACTGATGATGGGCGTTCCCGCCTCCTGGGCTTTCATGACCAGGGAGATTTTGGCCGTCACCGTATCCACGGCGTCTACCACATAATCATACTGGTCAAAATGGAATTCCTCCGCAGTTTCCGGCAGGAAAAAGCATTTATGAACGGTGACGTCCACCTTGGGATTGATCTCCAGCATCCGCTCTTTCATCACGTCCGTCTTGTAGTGGCCTATCGTCTTTCTCGTGGCAATGATCTGCCTGTTCAGGTTGGTCAGGCAGACCTTGTCATCGTCGATGAGGTCAAAATGGCCCACGCCGCTCCGCACCAGAGCCTCACAGACATAACCGCCCACACCGCCGATACCGAATACAGCCACTCTGGAATTTTCCAGCTTCTCCATGGCCGCTTTGCCGAAGAGGAGCTCGGTTCTTGAAAACTGATTTAACATAAAACCTCCGAATGATTTCTTATATTTAAATTCGCTTCTTTTTAGGACCCTGAATAACTATCATACATCAGTATCCCTAGGATTTCAATAGGAAATGCATGAAACTCACGATTAGCCTTGGAAGCGTTTGACTTTTTCCTACGGGGATGATACACTGATAAAAACTTAACGATAATACATGGAGGAGTTTTACATATGGATAAAAATACGAAAAAAGCGATTCTGGTCGTAAGCTTCGGCACCAGCGTCAACGAAACCCGCGAAAAGACCATCGACTGCATCGAAGCTGATATCCGCGAAGCCAATCCGGACGCTTCTATTTACCGGGCCTGGACCAGCAAGATGATCATCCGCAAACTGAAAAACCGGGACGGTGTCACGATCCACACTGTAAAAGAGGCCATGGAAGCCATGATCCGGGACGGCATCAAAGAGCTGATTGTTCAGCCCACCCACATCATCAACGGAATCGAAAATGATCTGATGAAAGAGGATGTGCTCGCTTACGCCGATCACTTCGATTCCATCCGTTTCGGAACGCCGCTTCTGACCAGCACTAAGGACATCGAGGAAGCCATCCGCGCTTTCATGGAGGACTGGAAGGATCTCCCGGAAAAAGAAGCCCTTGTCCTCATGGGCCACGGCACCACCCATTATGCAAATACTGCCTATGCAGCCCTTGACTATACCTTCAAGGATCTGGGCTACTCCAACGTTCTCATCGGAACTGTGGAAGCTTACCCGTCCATTCCGTCCATTCTCCGCGGTCTGAAAGAACTTCAGCCCGAAAAGATTCACCTGACTCCCTTCATGATCGTGGCCGGAGACCACGCCACCAACGATATGGCCGGCGAGGAGGAAGACTCCTGGAAGAATCAGTTTGAGGCCGCCGGATATACCGTCGAATGTCACTTAAAAGGACTTGGCGAGTATGAAGGAATCCGGAAAATCTTTTTAAAGCATATTGAAGAGAGCAAGTAAGCATTCTGGAGATTTTACTTGCGTCCTGCTGCCAAATGTGCTATAGTAAATATAAAGTTAAGGGAAGCCAGAGACATACGGCCTACCCCTGACGATGAACAATTAAATGCTTTTCAGCATCAGCCGTTCACTATTCGTGGTAGTGGGCGGCTATTTTTTTCTCCCGAAGATCGTATAACACAATCCTATGATGCCAGGGTCAAAAGGTCAAAAAGCCGTTCATGCTTGCATGATAAGGCTTTTGAACTTGGGACCCACTAAACA
>NZ_JAJEPR010000064.1:0-7642 GCF_020686945.1 Fusicatenibacter faecihominis
TGAAAGTTGAGGATTAGTAATGGGGGTTTACAAAGAAGGAAAAAACTGGAAAGTACAGGTGTATTACAAAGACTGGCAGGGAAACCGAAAAAGAAAACAGAAAAGAGGATTCAGGACCAAGGGTGAAGCTAAGGAATGGGAAAGAGATTTTCTGCAACAGCAGAGCCAGGGTGTGGATATTATCCAACACTTTATAACAAACTTTTAGTAGTTGCGTGCGCACGCATATTGTGTTATAATACTGGTGGTTAGGAGGAATATATCTATGAAACTATTAAAATGGCTTTCAGTAACAGACCGATTTTACAAAATCTATTTGGATAAACAGCTTGCCCCCTTTGGAATCAACAACAGCCAATATATGTTTTTGATTAAAATCTGTCGTTCGCCTGGCATTTTACAGGATTCTTTAATGGATATGTTTTATGTTCATCCGAGCAATATTGTACGGACAGTTGCGGCATTAGAAAAGCAGGGAATGATTATGCGTTCCCCAAATGATAAGGATAAGCGGACGTGTAAGCTGTATCCTACGGAACGTGCGCTGTCTGTAATTGATGAGGTACAGACGGTATGTGAAAAGACAGAAGCTCTTTTATTGCAAGGCTTCAGGGAATCTGATAAAAACCTCTTTATTGATTTGCTGATTCAGGCAGGTGAAAATATTACAGCGGAACTCCGTATAGAAAGAAAGGGGGATGAATTTAATGACTGAGAATCCCCTAGGATATGAAAAAATTTCAAAGCTGTTGAAAAATTTTGCTGTTCCCAGTATTGTGGCGTCTCTTGTCGGCTCAATCTACAATATTGTGGATCAGATTTTTATTGGTCAAGGGGTCGGTTATTTGGGAAATGCAGCAACCAATGTTGCCTACCCGTTTTCTACCATCTGCCTTGCCATTGCACTACTGGTCGGAATTGGCAGTGCTTCCCGTGTTTCCCTCTGTCTTGGAAGCAAAGAGCCGAAAGCTGCCGCCAAAGCAGCGGGAAATGGTATTGTTCTGATGGGAATTTTCGGAATTATTTATTTGCTGGTTGGAGAAACTTTTCTGTCTTTGCTCCTAAAGGCATTTGGGGCAACGACAGATGTGTTTCCATATGCCAAGCAGTATGCCAGCATAACATTGATTGGAATGCCGTTTCTCATTGTAACGAATGGTATGAGCAATTTGATTCGAGCAGATGGAAAACCAAAGTATTCAATGGTCTGCATGGTTGTGGGAGCTATTATCAATACCATTCTTGACCCCATTTTTATTTTTGTTTGCGATTGGGGAATTGCCGGCGGAGCTTGGGCAACGGTTATTGGGCAAATTTTTTCCTTCATACTCGCACTCCGTTATCTATGGCGTTTCCAAACAATCCATTTTGAAAAAGAGTCGTTTTTATTGGACATTAAAGAAAGCCTGAAAATTTGCAGCATGGGGATAAGTAGCAGCTCAAACCAGATTGCAGTTACCGTGATTCAAATCATTCAGTACAATTCGTTGACTTATTACGGCGCATTATCAAAATATGGAACAGATATTCCCTTAGCTGCTTGCGGAATCGTTATGAAAACAAATGCCATAATCCTTGCGATTGTTGTAGGAATCTCGCAGGGAACACAGCCGATTATCGGCTTCAACTATGGGGCAGGGCAATACCATCGTGTACGGGAGGCTTACCTGCTTGCGGTAAAATGGAACCTTGTTGTTTCCACTATTGCTTTCATCGCATTTCAATTTTTCCCGCAATCTATCATTTCGCTATTCGGAGATGGGGACGAGCTGTATTTTGAATTTGCTGTTTTGTTCATGCGTACCTATCTTTTCATGGTGTTGGTAAATGGTGTGCAGTTGCTTTCTTCCAGTTTTTTTACCGCAATAGGAAAATCGTTAAGAGGTGCTCTGTTGGCATTAACAAGGCAGACCTTTTTGTTGATTCCGTTAACCCTGCTGCTCCCGCTTCGTTTCGGAATTATGGGAGTATTGCTTGCGGGGCCTGTTGCTGATTTTTCAGCGTTTGTGCTATCTGTTGTACTGGTGGGTATAGAATTAAAAAAACAAAAAAATGACATGTAAACAACAGCCCTATGTGAAAACATTCAAAACCCGAACGATGATGCAAGAAGATACCGAATTAAAGGACTTTCCACTCTACTGTCCGAAGTGTAAACAGCAAACACTTGTGAATGTCAAGCACTTTGTTGTTTCGGTTAGCATAGATAGTGCAAATTAAGATGGTATCTGAATAGAAAAATACAGTATGCTAAATATTTTACAAGGCTTGATTTTCTAAGCAAACTCTCTTATAATTTAAGCCATAGCATATAGCTATTATCCACAGCTACTGAGCAAGTGTTATCAATACCGATAACAAAATGATAACATTAGCTTATATAGGCAGGATAATATGGATATATCAAATAATCAAAGGATTTACATACTCGGCAGAGAATAATTTCTAAACAAAATTAGTTAGGAAAAGTCGAGTTTGAATAATGAAAAAAATCTGAGAACCCGCATAAACAGTGCGTTCGAGGGGTATCAAGGTTCTATTTGATAACAAAATGATAACACTGGATATTTTGGTATTATTTATCAGGTATCCTGTGGTTATCAGGTAATATGTGTGAAACCGACAAAAAAGGTCTTACTGAATTGAGTGAAATCAATTTGGTAAGGCCTTTTTGCATTGCAAAATTATGAATTAGAGGAATCAGAATTGTGCTTCTCTTTACGAGCAGCGAGCCAAGCATTAATTCCAATTTTTGCTATTGTTACTAAAATAATAGCGATTACGGGTGCTAAAAATGCTGAAGAGGTTCCAAGTATTGGAGCTAGGGCAACGGATATAGAACCGACGATAAAGTTTTGTGCAGCACCAGATTCTTTTAGAATAGCTAGACGATTTTCTTTATATCGTTCATCGCCAGAAAAGAAGGCTTCGATTTCATCTAATACTTTTTCATAAAAAATGGAATGCCCTTTTTCAGTACCAAACGGAACATTCATTGGCATTGAAGCATTAAGCCACGAAGTTGCTACTTGATTATAGTCACCTAGCTGGGAATACAATTCATTGATTACATTTTGCTGATATTTAGGAAGACACTGTATCCATGAATTGGGATATTCAGTAAAGATATCTTTTATGGTATTCATTCAGTCATCTCCTTTATGTATGCAGCCGAAATAGCATGAGTAGTTTGATGAAGAGTTTGTGGATCAATACCGCCGATACTAATTCCACCATTTGTTACTTGTGGCGCATATGAGCCTATAAGCATAGCTGATATAGATGAACTACCAGGAACTATTATGGGGCTACCAGATTGTCCAGGGCGTGATTGTATATTTAGGACAATATTCTTAGCCTTTATCCCAGAGGAATTGATAAGAATTTTTGCTCCAACAGAAGTATTTTGCTGTGTTAAAACCATTCGACCGTGATCACAATGCGGGTAACCAAAGATAGAAATATTTTCTCCAACATGCACTGAGTCGGTTGAAGTTAAATCTAAAGTGGATTGAATGGTTTGGGGAACTTCTAATAGACATACGTCATAAATAGGATTAATTTCTTTTATTTTGGCTGGGACATAGGATACTTGCATATTTGAAGTATCTTGATAGTCCTGTATAGAGTTAATTCTGTTCATGATTATAACAAGGCCATTGTCGTTATTTCCAACAACGTGTGAAGCAGTTGCAAGGATTCCAGGTTTATTAATAAAGAATGCAGTGCCAAGTAAAGAAATTCCGGTTGGCGTGATTCTTCCTACTGGGTGAACTACATAACTAATATCAGTAAAAAACATGTTAAGACCTCCTTATAAATAATGTTTAGTTTATATTATAGCATAAATTTTGTAAGCGCAAAATATTGCTACATTACTCATGAATTACGCTTGCACCAAAATGATAGATGCAAGCGTTTTACTCCAGTTTAGTTTTGACAGTTCGTTTTCGCAGTCTCGCTCCATGGGGCAAGCTGTTCCAACTGTTCATCTGACATTTTATCGTCTGGCCGCTGTGATAAGAGATATGTCAGATATTTATAGGTGTTCAGATCATTCGCTTTTGCCATCTCAACCATTGTATACACAATAGCGCTGGAGGCAGCTCCTTTCGGACTGGCACTGAACAGCCAGTTCTTCCGGCCGACAGTGAATGGCCTGATTGCATTCTCGCTAAGATTATTGGACAAACTGCAATGACCGTCTTCCAGATAAGTCATCAGGGTGTCTTTCCGATTTTGGGCATAGTTTACCGCTTTCGCCAAACGGGTTCCTTTGTTTGGGCGCTGTTGATCCAGCCAATTCCAGAACGCCTCCAGTATCGGCTTCTCCTTTTCAAGACGAAATTGTTTTCTCTGCTCCGCAGTGTGATTTTTTGCTTTTGAGTACCGCTCACAATCAAACAGCTTGGAACAGAACTGTACTCCCTGCACTGCCGGAAGGCTGTAATCATACTCTTTCCCTTTCGGTATGGCATCTGTGAAGTAACGTCTCACATGTGCCCAGCAAGAGCAGCGTTTGATATCCGGCAGATTATTATAACCCTGGTATCCATCCGTCTCCAGATATCCGCTGAACCCCTGTAGGAAAGATACTGCATGGAAGTTTGCCCTTGTCTCTGTGTAATGGTAGAGCAGGATCGGCGGAAGTCCATCTTCTCCACTGCGAAAGAGCCACATCCAGGAATCCGTTTCAGGATTACGCTCCGGCTCATTCAGTACCTGAACCCTGGTTTCATCTGCCATCAGATATTTACGCATCCGTAACTGACGGTGAAAATAATCATAAACATGACGGAGATAATTCTCGGCACAGTAAATGATCCAGTTAGCAAGCGTAGCCCGGCTTAATGGGACACCCAGTTGCTTCCAGTCCTATTCCTGCCTGTTTAACGGCAGACCATTCTGGTACTTCTGGTGCATTGCCCATCCGACAACGGATTCCGATGCATAACTTTCCGGGATCAATGGTTCCTGAACAGGGGCTTTGACAAATGTCTGATCATCCGGATGTTCCTCTGATATGGCACACTCCGGGCATTTATAGGTTTCACGATAGATATTTACTACTTTTCCCTTGGCAGGGGTAAAGCGAAATTCATGGCGGACGAATTCTTTCCCAATACATTCCATCTGCGTTCCGCAGGTTGGACAGTTTCGCTCCTCCTCCGGAAGAGAAATGATCTCGTCGCAGGAAGGAACATTTTTAAAGAGATCAGCATGGGTCCGTCTTGCTTTTCTCTTATGTTCCGGAACAGTGATGTCATCAGGAAGTTCCTGTTCCCATGTCGGATCTGCTTCCTGCTCGGCTTCATCAAAAAGACTCAACTGGCCATCGATATCTTTCCGTTTTTCACTGGAAGTACCAAAAAGTTTCTTCGTGAGATATTCAATCTGCTGACGAAGGTTTTCTTTTTCCAGCCGGTCTGCTTCCAATGTTTTTTGTAAAGACTGGATCAGTTCTGTCTGTGTGAAAATCGTCTTATTCAGTTGGTTGATCATGTCCTTGTACGCAAGGATTTTTGAATCTTTTGAATTGCCAGCCATATGTTTTCTGCTCCTTTTTCACTGCTCTTATTATACCATAAAAAGCAATGAAAAAGAAGCAGAAAACCCAGCATTTACAAGGAATTTCAGACATGATACAGGGTGAGAAACCCCTCCGTTTCTGTTGGTTGGCATAGATGTTTTACGCGATCATTCCGTAGGTTTGAATGCCTTGGGTTGTTCGATTTCAAGCCCGGACATGAGCCAGTCGAATTGCTGCCAGGTCAATTGTTTTACTTCCAGCTGATTTCTGGGCCAGCGAAACCTGCCCTGAACTTCCATACGTTTATACAGCAGCACAAATCCGTCAGATTCCCAGAGCAAAGCTTTGATCCTGTCACAACGTTTTCCACAGAAAAGATACAGGGCACTTCGCCTTGGATCCATATGGAGTTGATCCTCTACAATAGCACACAGCCCGTCAATGGATTTCCGCATATCCGTTCTGCCTGTTACGATATAGATTTCATCGGCGTCTGTGATATCCCCTAACATTCCAACTCCTTCACAATTCGAAGCGTTTGAGCCAGAAGCTGAGGATCTGTTCCATTTGGTATTGTTAGATGAAAGCTGCCTACAGACAGCTTCATTGACTCTGCTACAGAAAAGTTATTCCTTTCCGTAGCTGCCGGAATTACATTTAATGGCTGTTCATAAGGAATCGGGTCAGTATCATGAAACTCCACTCTGACAACTTCCTGGCTTTCTGGTGCGCGATAGGTGCGTCCAGTTGACGCCGGCAAATCCACACAACCTTTCTGACGCAGTCTTTTTACCCAGTTGTAAAAAGTTCCTGGCTTGATATCATGTTCCACACACCATTGATGATCTGTCAATCCACTTTGACGGCATTCCATGATGAGACGGTATTGTTCTTCGGCAGGTATTCTTTTGCTTCTCATGAGCACACCTCCATAACTTGAATAGAATAAAATGCTCGCATCTATCATTTCTAGCAAGAAAAGATGAAGTAAAATGCTTGCATTCTCTATTGATTATTATGGGATATTTTTTTGGGCAACACAATTCGTCGAATTATTTTGCACTTACAGTAATCACACTGATGGAGAATTAAAAAACAAGAAAATTTGATAAATTTCGGAAAATGATGTCCGATTTTGTATCTGCCAGTACAGAGTATATGAGTTTGTTTTCAAGGCGGTGCTTCATGTACTCGTCTACGCATACATGGAGCTGGCCGCAATCGTCATAGAGCGTCCGGGTACAGAGCTTGTTTATGTAACCGTTGTAATACTGCAAGACCTGTTCCACGGCCCCGGCGTCACCGGCGCGGGCCGCCTCGATCACTGCAAGGGGCAAAGGCTCCTTATATCTGGCCTGCTTCATTCTGCAATACCTCCCGTCAGTCTTGTTCTCATGGTTTCCAGCGTCTTAGTCCTGTGCCGCTGGACGGCGCTGCGGGACATTCCCACCACCGCGCCGATCTCGCCGTCCGTCAGTTCCAGGACACAATGCAGTATCAAGATGCTTTGTCCCGGCTGGGGCAAGCTGGCAAAGGCAGCGGCCACCAGCCCGTCGCTGATCTGAAGCTCACAGCCATAGGCCGGAAATATAAAACTGTCGCTGGGGTACTGATCTATCGTGCATAGCGTGTCCAGTTCCGAAAGCGGCAGCGTTTCAAAGGATGTTTCCCAGCCACGCTGACGCTTCCTTTCCCGGAAGTAGTCAACGGCTTCATGGTACAGTACCAGCTTGCAAAAATGGTCAAACTGGCAGCGCCTCCCGTAATCATCAGGGGTAACTTTCATCTTCTCACCCCTTTTCCGTGGGGAGTGAGCAGGATGATCCTGTCCGTTGTCAGGGGCCTATGCTGGCCCTGGTCTGCTGACCGCCTCCTTTTCCATCTGATTTTTTGCCGGAAATGAGAATCTGCGAAAATCGACAAAAATCGCCCGGCAGGTCGTAAACCTACCGGGCGACGATTTGAAGCGTTTTGTTGTTTTCTTACATGGTATAGTTCATACTCATAGCCGGAATATTCCCGTGGCGGGGCAAGGCTTTTTTTAACAAATGTAGCAAGAATTCTCCCACCTCTTCAGGTGGTGAGATGAATTGCACATCTGAGCATATCTGC
>NZ_JAJEPR010000065.1:0-7578 GCF_020686945.1 Fusicatenibacter faecihominis
AGGGTAATATGATGAACCAGGGCTACCCGCAGCAGGGCAATATGATGAACCAGGGTTATCCGCAGCAGGGAAGCATGATGAACCAGGGCTACCCGCAGCAGGGAAGCATGATGAACCAGGGCTATCCGCAGCAGGGTAACATGATGAATCAGGGTTATCCGCAGCAGGACAATATGATGAACCAGGGCTATGGAGCAAGCATGGCACAGGAAAGCACTGGAGATTCATGGGTATGCAGCTGTGGTGCCAGAAATACCGGTATCTTCTGTGAATATTGCGGAGCGCCGAAACCGTGACCTGTAGAAAGAAAAGGAACGCTTCTGAATCACAATAAAAAATGAGGAAGAGTTCCCTTAAAAGATAAGAAAGGGAGAACGGAAAATATGTCTGATGTTATAGAATATAAATGCCCATTTTGTGGCGGTGCAATGGAATTTGACTCAAAATCCCAGCATATGAAATGCCTGTATTGTAATACGGAAATGACGGTTGAAGAATTTCAGCGCACACAGAAACCGGAAGCTGAAACAGCAGCCGAAAAGAAAACGGCAAAAGAAAACTGGTTCTCCCTGAGCAGCGGCCAATGGCAAAAAGATGAGACAAATCATATGCGTGTCTATTCCTGCCAGTCCTGCGGTGGTGAAATTGTGGCAGATGAAACAACAGGAGCCACGACCTGCCCGTTCTGTAATAATAAAGTAACGATCAAGGGGCAGTTTTCCGGGGATCTTAAGCCGGATTATATCATCCCGTTCAAGATGGACAAAAAAGCTGCCAAAAAAAGATATTATTCGCATCTGGAAGGAAGGAAATATCTGCCGAAGGTATTCCGAAAAGAAAATCATGTCGATGAGATCAAAGGTGTCTACATTCCGTTCTGGTTGTTTGATGTGGATGCGGATGTTCAGATTACATATGAAGCGGAAAAAGTTCATGTACAGGAATCCAATGATACGGAGTATACAACCAGAGATATCTATCGAGTTGTTCGTGCCGGAAGTATCAGCTTCGAGCATATTCCGGCGGATGCCTCCAGAAAAATGGACGATACCTTGATGGAAGCGATAGAGCCCTTTCATTTCCGGGATGCGGTACCATTTCAGCCGGCTTACCTGGCCGGTTATCTTGCCGATCGTTATGATGTCAGTCTGGACGAACGTATGGACAGAGCAAGAGAGCGGATCCGCGTCTGTGCCGAACGTTCCTTTCAGGCAACCGTAACCGGCTATAATGGTGGAAAAAGAGTCCAGGACAGTGATATAGAGATCAATCAGGCCGGTTACTGGTATGCCCTGTATCCGGTATGGCTTCTGAACACGACCTGGCGCGGAGAAAAATTTACTTTTGCAATGAACGGACAGACCGGAAAAATGGTCGGAGACCTGCCTCTGGATCGGTTTGCCTTCTGGAAATCCGTCCTGATCCGTACCGCTTTGATCGCAGGTCTGCTCTATACGCTGATGTACCTTGTCGTTATCTGATGCAGCAGGAAGGAGGAAAAAATGAAGATGAAAAAGAAAATATGGCACGGGCTGTCTGTTTTTCTCTGTCTGTTTATCCTGATGCTTCCTGCAAAAGCTTCTTCCATTCCCGCAGAACGTCAGAAACCGCTCCTGGTAGATGATGCCGGTCTGCTTACAACAGAAGAAAGTACAGCACTTTTAGAGAAGCTGGAGGAGATCAGTCAGAGACAGCAAAATGAGGTGGCGATTGTCACTGTCAATTCCCTTGACGGCAAGACCGCACAGGCGTATGCTGATGATTATTATGATTACAATGGATATGGTTACGGAGAAAACGATGACGGTATTCTGCTCCTGATCAGTATGGGCGAAAGAAAATGGGCGATTTCAACCTATGGCTATTGCCATCTTACAGCTTTTACAGATGCCGGTATTTCTTATATCAGTAATGAATTTCAAAGGAAACTCAGCAGTGGAAAATATGCACAGGTTTTTGACTGCTTCGCCGATCTGTGCGATCAGTTCCTGACACAGGCGGCAATCGGTGAACCGTACGATGTTGGAAATATGCCAAGCGGTCATGTAGCTCCCTTTTGGTTATTTGTGGATATCCTCATCGGATTCATCATTTCTTTCTGTATGGTTAGGAGAAAAGCCGGCTCATTGAAATCAGTGGTAAAACAGGATTCTGCAAGAGCCTATACCCGTGATGGTTCCATGACAGTCACAGTGGCGAGTGATCAGTTCGTCAACCGTATCGTTACCGAGCGGCGCATTCAGCGGGATACGCCCACCTCTTCCTCCTCGTCCTCTTCCGGAGGAAGTTCTTCTCATACCAGTTCTTCCGGACGTTCACATGGAGGAAGCAGCGGTTCCTTCTGACAGACAGCCGTAAGGTTTTAATGAAACAGAAAAATCTCTTGTTTTAACAATGCAAAGGAATCAGAATGTCCTATCAAAAGAAAAGAAGGCTATCCTGTATCGTCGTTTTGCTGTTCGTTTTGCTGGCATATATCTGCAGGTTCATAGAAACAGAAAATGAACTGGTACAGACACTTGCCGACCAGTGCCGTGCCTGTACTTACCTTGGGATCTATTGTGCCTGGGTCATTTATCTGAACAAACATGTCGTACAGAAGAAAGTGCGCCAGTACCTGACTGCTATCGGATGTCTGATGGTATGCTGGTTCTTTTTGCGTACCGTGAAATACCATATCCTTCTGGACCCTCTTGGCGGACATATCTGCTGGTATCTGTACTATATACCGATGATCCTGATCCCAACCTTTGGATTATCCGCCACTTTACTGATGGATGGAGCAGAGAAGAAGACAACAAAATGGATCACTGGCATCCTCTTATTCTTCTCTGTGGTATTGATCGTCTGTGTTCTTACCAATGATCTTCATCAGCAGGTTTTCCGGTTTGAAGGACCGGTTCCTTATTCTGATAAAAATTACAGTTATGGTATTCTTTTTATGTTGATCCAGTTCTGGATCATTGCCTGTCTGGTCATAATGGAGATACTGCTTGTTAAAAAGAGCCGGATCCCGGACAGGAAACGGTTCTGGCTACCGGTCATTCCCGGTTTGCTGCTGCTTGGCTGGAACATCGCCAATCTCCTCCGTTTGCCCTTTATCAAAACCTTTGCAGGAGATATGACAGCAATCTGCTGTCTGCTTATGGCAGCGATTTTTCAGGGATGTATCCTTTGTGGACTGATACAGACCAACAGCCGTTATTTTGAACTGTTTCAGGCGACGGGCGGACTGGACGCCGAGATAACCGATAATTCCTTCCGACGCTATTATTTTTCCGGAGAGTTTCCGGAGCTTTCCAAAGACCTGCGGGATTCCATTATAGCAAAATCATCCGTCCAGGAACGAGGGATCCGCATCAATCATCTCCCTGTCAAGGGCGGACACCTGTTCTGGTCAGAAGATATTTCCGTTCTTCTGGATCAGTATCAGGATATTCAGGAACAGCAAGAAGAGCTGACTGCCCGGAATCAGCTTTTACGGAAAACCTATAAGAAAGAAGCAGAACGGCGAAAACTGGAAGAACAGAACCGGCTTTTAAATATCATACAAAGCCAGACCTCCAGACAATATGAACTGCTTTCTCACTATATGGAGAAGCTGGAGCAGACAGAGTCACGGGAAGAGTATGAGCTGATCTTAAGCAAAATAGTGGTTGTTGGAACTTATCTGAAGCGACGGAAAAATCTGATGCTGACCAGATATAGTTCCCGGGAGGATTCTCTGACCATGGCGGATCTGAAACAAAGCCTTGCAGAATCCTGCGAAAACCTGAAATTGTGCGAGATCAAAGCGGCCTATTTTGTGCAGGATAAAGAAAAACAGATTCGTGCCGATGATGTCCTGAAATGCTACGATTTCTTTGAATGGCTGGTAGAGCAGCTGTTTGATGTCATGAATTCTGTATTTTTCCGCGTGACCCATATTGAGGAAAAACTGCAGATTTCTGTTCATATTGTGAGTCAGGAAGATATCCGTCCATATCTGGCAGAGAAGCCGGGACTTCTGATTGAGCAGGAGGAGGAGCAGGAATGGTTTATCCGATGCCCAGTTTCATAGAAAGCAGTATGAAAACCCAGAACAGCATCATGATCCTTATGGAAATCTGCCTGATCCTTGAGCTGATCGTGCTTTTTTCCAGAATGATCCGTTCCGTTGGAAAGCGAAAAATCATGAGCACAGCGGTAGAATTTTTTCTTTCTTTTCTTTTTATGTCCGGACTTCTGAATGAGCACAGACTTCATGTGGATCATGACCACTACAAGCCCTTGTTTCATTCCTTTCCGGCATATCTGATGCTCCTTCTGGTGATCCTGCTGACGGTTTATCTGGTTTTTGCTATCCGAAAAGAAATAAAGGAATATCATCATTCTTTGTCACCCTGGTCCGTTCATGAAGCTGTGAACAATGTTCCCTGCGGCGTCTGTTTTTCCGATTCTCTTGGACGGATCATTCTGTGCAACATTAAGATGCAGGAATTGAGCAGAATGCTCACCGGAACATATCTGCAGAATTATGAGTCTCTCCGCCATGCTATCCATGAGGATTCCAGGCAGAAAGACGTAATACAGCTAAGCTCCGACAACCATGTGTTTTATTTTCCGGACGGTTCTGTCTGGATGTTTCAGGAATATCCACTGAAAGAGCCTTCACTCGACGGATACCTGCAGACCGTTGCTGTCAATGTATCTGAGATCTACTATAATGGAGAAGAGATCAAGAACAATAATGAAAAACTGGAGTTCCTGAACCGGAAACTGGAAGAAATGTATGAAAAGATCGGTGATGAGATACGGGAACAGGAAACGCTTTCCATGAAAATGCAGGTACACGACAGCTTCGGAAGAAGTCTTCTCTCGATCCGAAGGATCCTGGAGAAAAAAGAAGAGCCGGAGAATATGAAAGAACAGCTGGACACTCTGAAGCAGCTGGTTTATATTCTCACTGGCACAACGGTAGAAAAAGGAGAAGATCAGTATAAGGATACGGAAAAACAGGCCGAAAAGCTTGGAATCACACTTCAGATCCGTGGCAGTTATCCGAATGATCCGGTCAACAGGCTTCTGACAGACCGTGCGATCCGTGAATGCGTGACAAACTGTGCACGCCATGCACATGGAACAACGGTTTACATACAGCTGGAAACAACTGACAAATGTCTGTATATCCAGATCACTAATGATGGGGAGGCCCCGGAAAAAGATGCAAAAGAAGGCGGCGGTCTGTCTGCCCTCAGAAAAGCTGTGGAAGCAGAAAAAGGAAGCATGAAAACGATTTTTGAACCGGTCTTTTGTCTGCGCATGCAGCTGCCGTTCAAAGAGTAACAGAATAAGGGCTCAAAATGTCCTGGGGAAGGGAATGATGTTATGGTACGTGTACTCATTGTAGAAGATCAGATGATCATGCAGAAATATTTTGAATACCTGATCCTGCAGGAACCGGAATTCAGGCTTGTTAAGACCGTTGCAGATGCCAGGGAAGCCGTAAAGATCTGCAGCTATTCTGCGATCGATCTGGTGCTGATGGATGTGCAGACCTTTCATAATCATGACGGACTGACAGCAGGAAAAGCGATCAAGGAGGAACATCCGGCTACAAAAGTGGTCATTATCACTTCATTGATCGATCCTAAAATACTGGAACGGGCAAAAACAGGCTGTGCAGACAGTTTGTGGTATAAGGATCATGGAGAAGCGGAGCTTCGGGATGTGATCCACAGGACACTTGACGGAGAGCATGTTTTTCCGGATACGACACCCGATGTGGAAATGAACTGGATCACCAGCGGAGAGATCAGTCCGAGACAGCTGGAAATGCTGCGTCTTTATATCTGCGGAATGTCTTATTCGGAAATTGCAAAAAAAATGGACTGTTCTACCTCCGGAGTACGCTGGAATTTCCAGGAAATGATCACAAAAGCCGGCTACAGCTGCAAAGAAGATCTGATCGCAGCGGCATTGGAGAGCAAGCTGATTGTCACCACTCTGAAATAACAAAAGCCTGTTTTTATCAGAAAGGAGAGAATACAATGAAAAAACTTTCCATTACCATCGGTATCAGTGCGTTGCTTCTGGCTTTTATGCCTTTGGGCTGCCTGGCAGAAGAAACGCAGCAGGATGTACCTTATGACGTAACTGCCAGCCAGGCAGTTTTTCAGGACGTTTTAAGAGAAGAGGAATGCCAGGCTGGCATGGCGTTCCTGGGTTATATCGGAGAAGAGAATGTTTCTGCCCAGGATATCCTGGACTATGCAGAACAGACTGATTATTGGTACTACTATCCGCTTCTTCAAAACGCTGCGGTTGTCGATGCCGGCGGTTGTGAGATTTATGTGATCGTGCCCGCTTCTGAGTGGTCCGTTTTTGTTTATCCGTCAGAAATGACTGAAGAAGCCAAATACAAAGATGATCTGGAAGCGCCTTATTATGAAGGATCGCCGGATGAAGTCATTCTCCTCCGGTGTAACATCAGTGAGATCTATTCAAATGTAATGGTCTCCGTCCGGGAAGGCAATATGAGTGTTACTTATCGTCCGGCTGCCTCATTAAAAGACGGTCACCTGGCAAAAGAGCAGCGCTGCTATGACTTCACCATTTATTCTGATGAATGTGATGGCGATGGATGTGATGACACTTCTGAGTACGACGAAGAGACTGCGGTCATACAGAATGCTTACGCTCTTCTCTGCCAGACGGATGAAGTTAACTACTACCTAAACCTTGGGATGTCTGTGTGGTATGACGGAACAAAAGAGATGATCGATGGAAAAGAATGTCTGGTATTTGTTCTTGGCACCGAACACGAGGAATGCATCGTCAGAGAAAATTATTATGCCGTATCTGACAACCAGGTTTATTACTATGACGCGATCAATGATGCATGGAATATTCTGGGAGCCGGATAATGCAGAAAAATCGCCAAAAACAAATGGTTCTGTGAGGGGACTGCGCAAACCTGCCATAGTGATATGGTAAGGCGGCGCTTTCCTACTCTACACAGTTATCAGAAACGAGCATAGGTGTGACACCGCCAAAGAAATCAAACATCTTGTTTACGCCGTTCCGCAGAAGTTCTTTGCGGAGTGTGTATTTACAGTATAAAGGAAATATATGTAATAGAGCCCAGGAATAATCATCGGGATAAAAGTATTCGTCCACGGAGATACCGAACATTGTTACCATTTGGTAAAAGGCGTTTAGGCTCGGATGCTGTCCGTCGTTTTCGTGATACATAATGGTACGCGGATCGCGGTCAACAATGTATACTAATTGCTCCTGCGTCATGCCCTCACGCTCATGGGCTTTCTTGATAGCAAGTCCGTGAGCGTGAAAGTCAAATTTGTGCTCGTCCCGTTCAATTTTCATAGCATCACCACCTGATGTAATTTTACATTTCAGGTGCCATTATTTGAACGAGGTATAATTTCATTTGCCTGACTGCCTAATTTCGCCCCTTGCTGCTTGTACCTTTGGGCGAAAAAGATTATAATATAATTGATTAATGCCAGGGTCAAAAGGTCAAAAAGCCGTTCATGCTTGCATGATAAGGCTTTTGAACTTGGGACCCGCCAAACATGA
>NZ_JAJEPR010000066.1:0-7268 GCF_020686945.1 Fusicatenibacter faecihominis
AATGTAAATCAATGATTCTTTGTTTATCATCTTTCCAGACAGTATGACCATCCGTTGTATAATCAGTATTTACTTCCTCAAATCCATGCTGCTTAATCACATAAATATAATCATGATAATGTTTCAGTTCAACAAACAAATCAATATCATTGTGTATTCTTGATTCTCTTTTAAGAAGTGCATCAACACCCCATCCGCCATCTAAATATACTTTAATTTCGTTTTGCAAAGCATATTTTATAATTTCACATGCATCTTCTGTACGTACCATAATCTATCCTCCAAATTCAAATCTTTGTATGCTTTCCAACTCACTAAAAGCCTGAAATTTGTCAGTCTTTCATCCTTTTTGTTATCAATCACCAATTAGCTGTAATCCATTAGGATTTAGCTGATATATTTTATCGCACACCTCTTCAATATACTTTCTATCGTGAGAAATGCTAATGACAGCCCCCGGAAATTCTCGGAGCATTTTTCTTATTACCGGACCGGACAATGGTGAAAAATTTCTTGTCGGTTCATCCAGAATAAGAACATTTGCACCACTTAAGCTCATCCTCAAGAGAAGCACTTTCGCCTTTTGTCCGCCTGATAACTCCCGAATCGGATGCTCCATTTCATCTGGTGTGTATTTAAGTGAACCAAGGTATGTTCTAATTCTTGTACGCTCTTCTTTATCTCCTGTTTTATCAAGGTAATCAACCGGTGTAACATCCAAATCCAGCAGGTCTTCATAAGTTTGAGGCATATATTCTGCTTTAATGTCATTCCGATTTAGGAGTTCTTCCGCTATCTTTTTTAGAAGAGTCGTTTTTCCTGCCCCGTTGGCTCCTATCATACAGATTTTTTCTGAACCTTTTATTTTTAAATGAATTCCTTCTGCTAAAATTCTTTTGCCATCCGGAGTCACAAGCTTTGAAAGTTCATATTCTATGACCGTTTTTCCTGCGGGAATGTGTGAGTTTTCATCCCCTAATTTGACAAAGATTGCTTCTTCCTGTTCCGGCATCTGAGTCATATTTTCATCTTCTTTTTCAAATCTTCGTTCCATTGCCTTAACCGTATGCATTTTGTCCTTTAAGTTTTTGGCAACAGACGGTGCTTGTCTGGTACAACTTCTTAATGCACCTTGTACACTCTGCATAACTCTTTGATATTTTTCATCGCGAATCTTTTTCTCCCTACGGTCACTCAGTGCCCGCTGTTTTTGGATTTCAAATTTATGAAGCCGTTCTTCCACATAGCGTCTATAGGGAAGCTTTGCCACGGTATATCTCGCCTTTGTTTTTCGTATAATCTGCTCGATATGTATCACCATGTTGGCAGTACGCTCTATCAGCGTTTCATCGTGTGAAATAAAAAGCACAATGTGCTTCCAGTCATTTATGATTTTTTCCAGTAATGTAAGCGTCGCAATGTCGATGTCATTGGAAGGTTCGTCCAACAACAGCACAGAAACATCGCGAATGAAAAGCCTCATAAGTTGTGTCTTGACTTTTTCGCCTCCTGAAAGACTACCCATTGTCTGGTTACTGTAGAAAAAATCATTTTTCATTCCAAATTTTCCCGCAATAACAGACAATTCTTTAGGCGTTTTCTCCCAGAATATTTCCTCTTCAGAAAAATATTCGTATATTGTTTTTTCCTTATCTTCATCGAGCATCTCCTGCGGAAGATAACCAAGACGTTCGTGTCCCATTATCCTTTCCCCATCTGCTTCTATATAGTTTTCTACAAGCGACGGATTGTATATCCACTTCATTAATGTCGATTTCCCATTTCCCTCTTCTCCAATAATAACTGCCTTATCTCCATCATTTAGCACAAGGTTGAAATCATTAAGAATTATTCTCAGGTCTTTTTTATGTGTTAAATTTAATTTTTTTATCTGCAACATTAAAGTTTCTCCTTTTCGAAGTCTGAGCCAATTATTATTTTGAACACACAAAAACGAGTCTTTTTTGCATACGCAAAAATAGACTCGCTAAATAGACCCTTATTTCTTTTCCAAAAGGAAAACAAAGGAAATGCCTCTTGCGATAATCCAACTTAAGCGTACACAAAACAAACCTATTCTCTACAGGCTCAATAACTATATGTGTCTTACTTAAATCAAATTATCTATTAATCATTTCCTCACCTTACACAAAATGTGCCTTTCTTTCTTCTAATGGCAATACTATCATACTGTATTTTTTGTGTCAATACATTTCACCTTATGGAAGTGCAAATTCCGATTTGTCGTTCTGTTTAGTCCCCAAAGAACCTACTAAACCAGCTACGCTTTTGAACCGGTTCTGTCTCACGCTCCGGCTGATCGGCTCCGGACTTGCCGGAAAGAAGCTGCTGATGCATTGTCCCAGCATGGAGAGCCTGGGCCGCTGCCGCAGTCTGCTGTGCCGTCACCAACGCCGAGCTGACCTCCGCCAACCTTGCGTTCAGTTCCTCGATCTGCTTGTCCTTTACAGCAAGTTGCTCGCTTTTCCGGTCTAATTCTCCCTGCAGCATAGCGATCAAAGTGGTTTCGCAAGTTTCGCAACTTGCTTTCGCCTGTTGCGAAACTTGCTTTCGTTCAACACCTAAATAATGCTGATATATGGCGGTTTTTTGACTTTCGCTGATTGCGAAACTTCCTTTCGCATCTTTCGCAACATGGTTTCGCCTACACCATGCACGAACTGCCTGTTCCGACACGCCACATTCTATTGCAATTTCCGTTATTACACCCGCCAAATATCATCACCACTCTTTCATCCGGAGTTAATCTCAAAACAAATCGCTATGAGATCCCGTCCTTATCAATTTCAAAATCAAAGTCTGCCGAACAACTTTATAGACCAACAGCCAGTCCGGCTCGATGTGACATTCTCTCATGTCCTTATAATTTCTGGAATTAGTGAGAGCATGATCTCGATACGCCTCCGGCAACGGCTGCTCGTTACACAACAGCGTGATCACTTCCTCCAACTTCTTCGGATCGCAGCCTCTCTTGATCGCAAGCTTGTAATCTCGTTTGAACTGCCCCGAAAACTCCGGCTTAAGCATTCAGCGCCTCCATCAGATCTGCAACGCTATCAAACGGACCATACATATCCTCTCCCTTTTCTGCCGCCTCCATCGCCGCATAGGTAACAGCATTCGGCTCGTCAACCTTGACTTCAAAGGGAAGTCCATGACACCTAAGTGCCTGTCGATAAAAAATACCCGTTGCCGTACTCAAATCCATTCCGAGGGACTTAAAGAGAGCTGCCGCCTGTGCTTTCAGCTCCGGCTCCATTCTTATCGTCATATTTCCTTTAGCCATAATAGCACTCCTTTCCTCGTCATTTTTAGCTTGCACTAATATTATATTCAATATTCGTGACATTTGCAAGTGCATTGCAAATGTTTTTTTGCAACTTTTCTATGAACAGTGCTTTCTATATGCTAACACCGCAGCGTGTACATTTAGGGGGTGAAAAAGCCTTATTTCGCGCGGTTTTCAAGCCTCGTTTTCGGTGGGGTAATATAAAAACCCTTACCCGCCCCGAAAACGCCTTGTAGGGCGTTTCTGGGGCGTTTACAGCCCTTTCTTAAATTCCTCCACCAACAGATCGCTCAAAGCCTGTGATGGGCGTATTTTGACCGTTATATGCCCCTCCGGTACGGTGTCCCACCATTTGCGGATCGTTTTCGGATCAAGTCCGGTGTCCCTATGACAATCGGCCTTGCGTCCCTCTGGATGCTCCTGCCGCCACGCATAGACTTGCGCTTTCTTTTCTTCTGCCCCTTTTCTTCTCCATGTGCCGCCAGGATAATCCACTTCCTGCACCGCCCTTGCTCTTTTCAAATGCTCTTTCTGTGATCTACCATTCCTCTTGTTGCGCTCGATGCGAACATCGGTCAGAGCTTCAATATCGGAAATCGTGAAATTGTAATACTCCTTGTCGTAGGCTTCCAGCGCACTCCGTATATCTTCCTCGGTCAATGCGTTCTCATGCTTCACCATCTGCAGATCATCAAAAGCCTCTTTCATATCCTGCCGGAGCTGCTGCTTCGACACACCGCATTTGTAAGCATAGATAGCAAGGCACATCAAAAAGAAATACCGATGCCCGCCCTTTATCTCTCCGATCTGCCGCAGCCACCAATGGTAGAGCGCATACGGATCATCACCATGCACCTTTCCGGCAATATCCCACTTCTTGCGTCCTTTCTCGCCTCTCACAACAACACGCTCATACCACTCCGGATATGCCTCCCTCGCCTCAGCTCGTGTCATTTTGGATGGGCTGAAAGGCTTATTGACATCCACCCTGTTTTCTGGCTTTGCGTAGGCGTTCAGATAATCCAGCGTTACCCGTTCTCCGGTACGGAAAGCGACCAGCTCCGTCCCATGCTTGTCATTGATGCTGCCCACCATGCGGAAGCTCTGATTGATGGATTGATACTGGATCGCCTTGACCTGCGAAGTGCTGCCATACTCCCATAGCCGGAAAGTGAGGTCATATTTCAGACTTTTAAGCTGAATTTTTATATTCGGGTATAGGTCAATCGGCTGCTGGAAAACATAGTAGATATGCAGCCCTGTCCCCGACAGAACAAGGAAAGTCGGCATCGGCAACCGGCGCACTCGCTCCGGATCGCCGCCAAAGCGCAGAAAGAGGTTGCGCAGCTCGGCAAGACCTACGCCATCCAGATCGAAGATCAGAGCATACATCCGCTGGGCGTTCTCCAGCCTGTTCTCCTTTCTGCGATATGCAAGACCGCTGCACAAAGTAAGGCTGTTCCCCTCGACAAACTCCATGTAATCCTGTTCCCATGTGTCGTTATACATCTTCCTGCGCCGGAGCTTCTTATCCTCGCTCTGTTCGTCCCGATACAGATACACAGCGTTCGGATGGGAAAAATCCGTGTGCCGTTCTCCGGAGTTCTCATTGTCCGGAAACAGCTCTTTATAAAACTCATAGCCTCCGACCTCCGGATATTGTGCGCTCAAATACTCGTAGCAGCCTCGATAATTCTCGGTCATATTACCACCTCACAAAAGAAAAAGTACCAAAAAGAAAATCCGCTGCGGCGGGGATCGCCTGCGGGCGGGAAGGGGGAAAAGGGGGAGCAAAAGAGCGGCGGCTACGCCGCCTTAAAGAGAAAGTCACCTCCCCCTTTTCCCCCTCGCTGCGGGGCATTGAAAGTGCCGCCACTATGGAAAACCCGATGGGTTTACCACAGTGGCTTGGAAAACCTCTAACGAGGTTTACCACACTTCCAACACCCCTCCGCTCACCCCCCTTTTCCCCTCCGACTTTCTCCCTTTCAGAGAGAAAAAATATAGGTTGGGAGTACCCTTACAGGGGGCTTAGATTATCAATACAGCAATTCCCTATTTTCAGTTGTTATTATAGCCTGTCCGAAAGAGATTTTCAAGCCCTCCGGACAGGCTTCTTTTACAGCTCCATGCCGCCCATTCCTCGCTGGTGCTGCTGTTGCTCCTGCTGCTGTCCAATCTCCGGATCGGGCAGCAGCTCCCTCGCCTTTTCAAGCAGAGGACGCAGACGCTCCGGCAAGTGTTCTTCCAAGAAGTCCAGCATCCGACCGATGCCGTCCGTCAGACGCTCGGTGAAGCTGCGTTCCTCCTGCAGCTCGGATTGCAGATAATAGTTTTCATCGCGCAGCCTCCGGTTTTCCTGTTCAAGCCTCTGCTGCCGCTGCGCTTCTTCCAGCCGCTTCTTCATGGACGGCACCTGTGACCGCAGACGGGTGTTTTCCTCCGTCAGCTCCTGTACCTTGTGCCGATCCGTCACGCTGCGCAGTGCCATTTTCTTTAGCTGCTCGACCTGATCCACCGTCACGCCCTTTACTGCCCCTGTGAGCGTCTTTTCCGGCTGAATATCATGCAGGGGTGCATTTACCCTGTCAGCCTCCTTTAAGAGCCGCACAGTGCCTTTCAGAGCGTCCCGCTGCCGTTCCAGCTCAGCAACCTCCCGCTCTACTGCCGCTGTCTGCTGCTGCACCGCTTCCAGCCTCGCAGCCGCTTCCTTGAACTGCGGCAAGTCCATGTGCGGTCTGTTCGTGCCGAGAGAGATAATTTCAAAATCGTGCCGCTGGGCGATCTCCGTCAGAGCTTCTTTCTCCCGTTCCATCCACGCCGCCCATTCGGTCTGCTTTCTGCCGACACCGACAAACCCCTGCTGCTTCAATGCCTGTTTCATAGATACCCTTGTAGAAAGTCCTCTTGACTGCTCCGTTGCCACAGGGATAAAATCGACATGGAGATGGGGCGTTGCCTCGTCCATGTGCAGCACCATATTGAACACCCGCAGATGGGGGTTGCGTTCTGCAAAAGACTCCGCAAAATCTTTCAGAGCTGCCGCCGCCCGTTCTCCGTCCGGCGTACCGCACCCACAGTCGCTCATGTTGCCGATCTGGAAGATCGCTTCATGGAACAGCTTTTCCTGTTTACTCTGCCGGATATGCTCATAGTAGTCCGGTATCTTATCTCTCGTTTTGGTTTTCTTTGCGTTGTAGGCTGCGAGAGCTTCATCAAAGACCATATGATAGACCTGCTTCAGATCCTCGTTGCAGAAAACAATGTTCTGCTCCGTCCGGCTCCGGTCTACATTCGCCGCTGAGAAGCTGCGGTTGTTGTGCCGGATGCTCCCTGCACCTGTCATACCCGAAATCGTAACTCCCATAAAATCGCCCCCTTTCCGCTTATTCTTCCGTCCTCTATTTTATCATAAATTTCCGCTAAAAACAACCTCTTTGTTACTTTCTGGTGAGAAAGTAACGCAAAAGCACTTTCACACCGCCACCCCATCGGTGCAGCGGTGTGAAAGTGCTTTGCGCCCCTAAAGGGGAGGGGTTGCCGGAGCTGCTTCACTGCCGGCTCGTGCCTGCTGCTCTGCCAGCTCCGGAGGGGCGCTGCCCCTGCCGTCTGCGGACGGCTCCCCGACCTTCATCCCACCGATAAACTGAAATTTTACTTTTCCTTATATTCATCTGGTATTGCTATTTGAAATGTTTCACACAACAGCATCACATCATGCACATCATTTTTATCGTGTTCATATCCCAAATGAAGCATTACCTGACTCAATGGTTCAATACAAGAAACAGTTATATCTCCAACTTTTCCAATACCGGAAAAAGTTTTTGATGGAAATATATCTCCCTCATAAACAATTCCGTCATCTGTAAATTCAAAACAATGTAAATCAATGATTCTTTGTTTATCATCTTTCCAGACAGTATGACCATCCGTTGTATAATCAGTATTTACTTCC
>NZ_JAJEPR010000067.1:0-7065 GCF_020686945.1 Fusicatenibacter faecihominis
AAGTCCTGCGCAGTCTGCGGTCTGAGCTCCGAGGGCACGGCGGATGAGGCGACCTTCTTCTCCGGCAATGCGCTGGATCACGACTGGGGCGCATGGATGCCCAACGGAGACGGCACGCACACCCGCACCTGCACCGTTGACGGATGCTCTGCAGGCACGCAAACGGAGGATTGCATCGATGCAAACAAAGATCACAAATGTGATATCTGCGATTATATAATCAACGAGTGTGCAGACGATAACAAAGACCACAAGTGTGATTATTGCGGCAAGAAGCTGACTGAGCACTCCGGCGGTAAGGCCACCTGCAAGGATAAGGCAAAGTGTGAGTTCTGTGGCGAAAGCTACGGAGAGTTGAATGCAAACAACCACTCTGATTTGAAACACTTCCCGGCAGTGGCGGCGACCAAGACTGCCGAGGGCAATATCGAATACTGGTATTGCTCCGGTTGCAAGAAGTATTACAAGGACGCTACGGCAACACAGGAAATCAAGCAGGCCGATACCGTAACGGCAAAGCTACCCGGCGACACCGTCAAACCCGGCGCCGACAAGTCTCCGCAGACGGGAGATAACTCCAATCTTTTGTTGTGGATTGCTCTGCTGTTTATCAGCGGCGGTGCTGCCATTGGTACAACGGTTGTAAGCAGAAAGAAAAAGTACAACAGATAATTGAATAGCGTTCCCTTGCTCCAGCTTCCGAGCAAGACAAAAGCGTCGTAGAAATACGGCGCTTTTTTGTTACCCGGAAGCGACAAACAGCGACTTGTGAATGACGGACGGTAAGGATACCGCCGCCAATATGAAGCCGCTTATATCGAAAGAAAACGCCCAAAATCGCCCCGAAACCATACAGCGGGGTCAGGTTTTGGGCGTTTCTGCGTTTCGGGAGCAAATCGGCAATTCGGCAGTGAAAAGGAGGTGCTCGCTATGCCCCGTATGCCGAAATACCTCAAGGAAGAATGGGCGTTCTTTCTTGATGAGCGTGGCAGGAAGAAATATAACGAGCTTTGCAGGAAATGCGAAAGGAGCTGCAAGCAGAGCTCCCGTGCCACCGTTATCCAATGCCCGCACTATCTATCGAAAAGGAGAACAAGACAATGACAGACTATCCAAACAACATTCCTGCAAAGCTGGAAATTATCAAGGCAAGCGAGATTATACCCAAGGAGGTGCGCTGGCTGTGGTATCCCTATATCCCCTTCGGCAAGAGTAAGCTGATGCTTTCTCTTGCCGCTTTGCTTTCCAAGGGTGCGCCGCTGCCCTTTGCCGATGAGGACGAGAGCGGTGAGCCGATGACGGTTATCTATCAGACCACCGAGGATGATGCAGACGATACCGTTGTGCCGAGATTTAATTCGGCGGGCGGTGACGGCGACAGGCTCATTTTCATCAAGGAGGACGAAAAGAGCCTGACCTTCGGGGATGACCGTATCCGTGAAGCCGTGGAGAAGTACAACGCCAAGCTGCTGATCCTCGACCCGATGAGTTCGTATATCGGTGACACCTGCTCGATGAACAACGCCAACGAAACGAGAGCTGAGTTCAACCACCTGATTGCCGTTGCCAAGGACACCGGCTGCGCCATTGTTATCATCGCCCATATGAACAAGGCGAAGGACACAAGCCCCCTCTATCGCACCAATGGCTCTATCGACATTGCCAGTGCAGCGAGAAGCATTCTTGCCGTCACCCGCACGGCAAACAAACAGAATCCGGCAGAGCGTTATCTTGTGCAGGTCAAGAGCAATCTTGCGCCGATGGGTTCGGCTATTCTCTTTGAGGTGGCCGACAAGGGCGTGAACTTTCTTGATGAGCTGGAGCTGAGTGCGGAGGACGCTTTCTCTGCCTCGGCTCCGAGGATGGGCAGACCGAATGCCCGTGAGGAAGCGGCAACGGACTTTATCCGTTCCCTGCTGTCGGGCGGCAGGCGGCTGGCTTCCGATTGCGAAGCAAAGCTTGAAGCCGCAGGCTTCAAGAAATCAACCTACAAGAAGTCCAAAAAGAAAGCCGGAGTTCGCTCTGTGAAGGACGGCTTTCTTTGGTACTGGACTTTGCCAGAGGTTGAAAAATCGATTGAGAATGGGCAGGAAGTCACGGACGAGGACGACCTGCCTATTTGATTGAGGTTTTGAGGGAGGTCAAGGGAGGAAAGCCCTTGCCCACGACATCTTTGCAGCGAAGCTGAAAGTGTCATAGTGGGTTACGCACTTTGAAAAAGTTGCGTAACCCGCACCCCCTCCCTTTCCGCTGACTGGAGGTGATGAGAATGGCGGAAGGAAATTGGAGCGTTATCCGAGTGGAGAAAATCTCCGCAGAGGGAGCGCAGAAAACCGAGCGACACAACGAGCGCAAGAACGAAAGCTACGCAAATCTCAATGTAGACACCGAGCAAATTGCCCGCAATGTTCACTTCAAGGACACGGGCGGTCTGACCTACAACGAGTATTTCCAGCGGCTCATTGACGAGGGCAAAATCTCCACAAGAGGACAGAAAGCCGGTGCAACCATTTTTAATGAGTTGGTCATTGATGTGAACACAAGGTACTTTGAGGAGCACGGCGGCTACGAATACGCCAAGCAGTTCTACGAGGAAGCCTACCGTTTCGGCTGTGAGATTTACGGCGAGGAGAACATCGTGTCGGCGGTTATGCACGCCGATGAAATCAACAAAGCGGTGTCCGAAGAACTGGGCAAGCCGGTCTACCACTACCACCTGCACATCGTGGCAATCCCCACCGTCCGAAAAGAAATCCTGTGGTCGAAACGCTGCAAGGACGAAGCCCTGAAAGGAACGGTCAAGGAGGTCATCAACCAAGTTTCCCACTCAAAGAAGTGGAAGAACACGGTCCCTCTGCTGGACGAAAACGGGCAGCAGGTTATCAGCAAATACGGAAAGCCGATGTTCCGCAAGTCCTATTCCGTTCTGCAAGACAAGCTCTTTGCGCATATGACCGAAGCGGGTTTCACCGGCTTTGAGCGTGGCGTATTGGGCAGCACAGCGGAGAATTTGAACAGCCTGGATTATCAAATTCAGAAGGACAAGGAACGACTTGCCCACATTCAGGAACGCATTGAAGCCGAGCAGGTGCGCTATGAACCTGCCCACGAAGTCCGCAAGACAATGGCAGAGATTGAGGGAATGGGGCAGAAAACCCTCACCGGCAAGATTGCCGTTTCCAAGGACGATTATCAGCAGCTCACGGCACTTGCAAAGGATGGTATCACAAGCCGCAGTGAAATCCAAGATTTGAAAAGCAGCGTTTCCTACTATCAAAGGCAGTATTTCAATGCGTCCTCTGCTATGGAGCGATTGCAGGAACGCTATGACCGGCTCAAAGAAAAATGCCAGCCGTTTTTGCAGGCACTGGAACACTTCCCAAAGCTGGTGGAGGTCTTTGTAGAGAAGGTCAAGGAGCTTTTCAGTATCAAGGAAGCACAGGAACGGGAGGATAGAGCAGCCGCCCGAAAAGAACAATCCAAACACCGTCGGGGCAGAAATGATTGGGAAAGATAATCCCTTCCATTACTATCCCGACTTTTTAACTTCTTCAACACTTGAATTACGGAAGTACGAAAATGAAAGACATTACAAGCACGATTACCAAGCCCCTCGCCGTCCTCGGAGAGAATGGCAAAGGCTACACAAAGGAAGCCAACTTCATTTCGTGGAACGGCAATGCCGCCAAGCTGGACATCCGAGAGTGGCATCCAAACCACGAACGCTGCGGCAAGGGTATCACGCTCACGGAGGACGAGGGCAGGAACCTTTATGACGCGCTGAAAGCAATCTATGAAAAGGAATAATCCTTTTTCGGCTGGTAACGGGGCGTTCGGAAACGGACGCCCCTATTTTTACGGAGGGAGGTGATGACCGTGGAGGATATGAAAACTGGCTTTGTAGAGAGAATCGGCGGCACGATTTTCGTTGTCAACGCAATGTCCGCAGAGAACGCAAAGCATACGCAGGAGGAGCTTGTAAAGGCTCTGATTGCAAAAGAAGCAATGGCTTTGCAGGAAGCGGAGGTTGCCTGATTGACTTTACGCACAGCTATGCGCTTTGGAGATTTTTCAAAAAATATCTCAAAACCACTTGACAGAATGGTCAAATTCCAACTTGAAGCTGTAGCGGTCCGTCGTGGGATCGTTGGCAATGGAAGAAAGGCTGGTATTTCCTTTAGGCCGGATTCCTATATTGTAAAAAGTCTTTCCGTTGACTTCCATGTTACAGGAATAATATTCCTCCTCCATGGCGTTTTCCAGCATCTCATCCCAGTCGTCCGAATCCATGAGAATATTTACCTGCATGACCTCATCCGTATTAAAAAGCGCCGTCTCATATTCCATGGAGACGCCGGTCTCACCGGCCAGGGCCTTTATCTGTTCTGGGCAGGCCACCGCCGCCAGACACAGACAAACAGCCACAGCCATGACCAGTGCGATCCACTTCGTCGTATGTCTGTGTGTGATCATACCCTTTCCTCCATCATCCCATATATTCTCCGTTGTAACTTACGAGTGTGGCATTTCCCACGCCCTCAAGCTCCGTAATCCGGTTTACAAAAGCTGTCTCCGCATCCTTCGTCCGAAGTTCCGCCGTAAATTCGATGCCTGCCGCATTGACTGTCTTGGATTTCACGGTGTAATATTCCACAGCCTTCGCAAGAATCTCCGTAATTCTCTGCTCTGCCGCCTCATCCTTGCAGCTCACCACCAGAATGTAGGGCAGTTTCCGGATTTTCCGGTTGGCAAAAAGAAGCAGGATCACACCGATGATTGCGGAACCGATGATCGCCAGCGGAATCATTCCTGCGCCGATGACAATTCCGACGGCCAGAGACCAGAAAAGAAAGACGATCTCCACCGGCTCTTTGATCGCTGTTCGGAAACGGACAATAGAAAGAGCTCCGACCATACCGAGGGACAATACCACGTTTGACGTTACTGCCATAATCACCAGCGAAAGGCCCACGAGAGTCAACGCAAAGCCATCGGAGTAAAGAACTCCTGTCAGCGTCTTTTTATAGATCATAAAGATAAAAAGGCCCACCAGCAGGGCCACTGCCAGCCCGATGCAGGTGTCCAGAAGTGAAAATTCTGTCACATTCTCCAGAAAACTGGATTTGAAAATATCTTGAAAGCTCATTGATTGATTCCTCCTGATTACTATGTATTTTCTCAACTATTCAGAAACCGCTGCATATTTTTTGCCCCAAACCTCTCGCTCACGCCTGCAGCGCATCCTCATCCGAATTTCCGACAGGCTCCGTACTTGGAAAAAGCCTGCTGACGGATTCCCTCTGTCTGCAGAAGGCAGGCGATGATCTCCGGAAGAAACTCATCGAATTTCACTTCCAGAATCATATCTCCCGGCACCTCCTCCGTCTCAATATCCCGCACCTGATTTTCCAGAAAATCTCGGTGAAACAACGTGGTCCGGATATTGGAGTCAAAAGTCACACGCACATTTCCGGCCGCATAGACGTAAGGTTCTCTCTTATAGGAAACCAGAACCCTGGGCCGCAGCTGCTGGCTCTTCATTTTGCAGTAAAGCTCCCGTACCAGCTCCTCCGAATGCCCCAGCATCCAGCCCGTATCCCCGGAAAGAAGCGCCCGGCACTCTGCCTCTGTGATCTCCGCATCTTTCTTCATACAGAGGCTGTTGTGCTTGATCTTCTTTTCCAGCGTAATAAGAGAAAACCGGTCATTATAATAACGAATACGAAATTTCTCCCGTTTCTGGATCCCGTCAACCTTCTCCCGAAGGGCTTTATCATAGACGTTATCAAAATAAATGCTACGGATCTGATAAGTCCCATCCGCTCCCGCATGAGGGTCCGAACGCATCACCGACCGCAGCCTCTGGCGAATCGCCAGATATTCTGAAAAATGGATCTTGTATTTCAATTCATGTCTGTACTTTCCATCCAGCTCCATTTCTTTCTCCTCTCCATAGTTTTTCTTTCTATTCTATGGGTTCTTCCCAAAATCCAGCTTAAAAAAATTGTGAAGACTTTTTGAAAAATGACCAATATCCATTTTATTTCGCTTTTTAGGCACAATTTCCCTTTAAAATATAGTTAGAAAAAACACAGGAGTAGTGATGTTATGCGAATTTTACTGATTGAAAATGATTTCTCCCTCGGCAGAAAACTCAAGAATCTGCTGGAAAAGAACCGCTACACCGTGGATGTGGCCACTGTCCCCGGCGATGCCCTTTGCTATGGCCCTTCTTCTCCCTTTCATCTCATTATCTTTGGAGTATCTTCCACGGTCCCGGACAAACATTCTCTGTCCACCCTGGCGGAACTTCGTCAAAACCACATAGCAACTCCCCTTCTCTATCTTTGCAGCACGGACGCCATTGAAGAACGGATCCAGGCCCTCAATACCGGCGCCGATGACTGCCTCCCGAAAAGCTTTGCCCCCAGCGAATTTCTCGCTCGTGTCCGGGCCTTAGGGCGACGGAGCAGCTCCTACATTCCCGAACTTCTGACCCTCGAAAACACGACGCTGGACTGCTCACAATACCTGCTCTCTGCCTCCGAAAGCCAGATCCGCCTCAACAACAAGGAATTTCAGCTGATGGAATTATTTTTCCGCTATCCAAATAAAATCTTTTCTCCGGAGCATCTCATGGAGACCTTCTGGGTTATGGATTCCAACGCGGATATCAATGTGATCTGGACCTACATCAGTTTCCTCAGAAAAAAATTAAAAGAAATCAATTCTCAGGTACAGATCCGCACCATCCGCGGAGCCGGTTACTCCCTCGAAAAAGCATAAAACGAAAAAAGCAGGAAATGACGAAACCTCATAGGTCTCATCATTTCCTGCTTCTTTATTTCCCGATTTTGTCTGCATTTTCCTCACCGCCATAAGAAAAAGCTCTTGAAATATCAAGAGCTTTTCAGAGGCGCAGACCGGATTTGAACCGGTGCGTACTGGTGTTGCAGACCATTGCCTTACCACTTGGCTACTGCGCCATACTCCCCGAGTTGGGCTCGAACCAACAACCCTTCGGTTAACAGCCGAATGCTCTGCCATTGAGCTATCGAGGATTAT
>NZ_JAJEPR010000068.1:0-6950 GCF_020686945.1 Fusicatenibacter faecihominis
TCCTGGTGCGTAGGACATCTGGTTGGATTATGTGATGCATCGGAATACGATGAAAAATATAAAAAATGGAGATATGAAGATCTGCCGATTGTGCCGGAATGTTGGAAACACAAGATTTTGGAGGGCACAAAGAAGCAGTTCGGAATCTTAAAGAAACTGATGAGAGATTCCAAAGTAGATGAAGTGATCTGTGCAACTGATGCAGGACGTGAAGGTGAGCTGATCTTCCGTCTGGTGTATGAGCAGGCAGGATGTCAAAAGCCGATGAAGCGACTCTGGATCTCTTCCATGGAAGAACAGGCAATTAAAGATGGATTTTCGTCATTAAAAGACGGTTCGTGTTATGACAGTCTCTATCAGTCAGCACTTTGCAGGGCAAAGGCAGACTGGCTGGTGGGAATCAATGCGAGCCGTCTTTTTTCCGTTCTGTATAACCAGAATCTGAAAGTTGGAAGAGTACAGACACCAACACTTGCCATGATTGTGGATCGAAATCAGAAGATCAAGGAATTTACCAAAGAAAAATATTATATGGCTCATATCAAGTTTGACGATATGGATGCGGTCACAGAGCATTTTCAGAAAAAAGAAGATGCAGATAAAGTGGCTGCAGAGTGTCAGGAGCGTATGTGCGAAGTGGAGAAGGATGATGTGAAAGAGAAAACGGTCCGCCCTCCAAAACTCTATGATCTGACCACCCTGCAGAGGGAAGCTAACAGAATGTTTGGCTATACCGCACAGCAGACATTGGATGCTGTGCAGGAGATGTATGAGCAGAAGCTTGTCACTTATCCGAGAACAGACAGCCAGTATCTGACAGATGAGATGGGAGAAAGCACAGAAACTCTGATTCAGATGTTATTTGGGAAAATGCCTTATGCTGAAGGCCTGGAATATCAGCCGGACGTGAGTAAGGTATTAAATTCAAAGAAAGTATCTGATCACCATGCGATTATCCCAACCATGGAAGTAGCCAAAGCAGATATTGGTGAACTGAAAGAGCGAAACCGCAAGATTTTGTATCTGATCAGTGCCAGGGTACTGACAGCAACCGCAGATCCTTATATTTATGAGAGCCATAAATGTCAGATTACCTGTAATTATCATACGTTTTATCTCACGGCAAAGAAAACAAAGCAGGAAGGATTCAAGGCAATCGAAAATAAAATGAAACAGTTCTTTGGCGTAAAGAGTGAGAAAGAAGAGCCGGAGCTGGATATCTGGGCAGGCAAGCATTACGGTCCTTGTGATTCTTTTGTATCGGAGCATTTTACACAGCCACCGAAACAGTACACAGAAGATACCCTGCTTTCTGCGATGGAACGTGCTGGGAACGAAGAACTGATCGAAGATACGGAAAAGAAAGGACTTGGTACTCCGGCAACAAGGGCAGCCATCATTGAAAAACTGATTCAGTCTGGTTTTGTGAAAAGGGAAAAGAAAAATTTGGTGCCGACAGATGATGGCAATGTACTGATTACGGTTCTGCCGGATGAGATTAAATCCCCGAAGATGACAGCAGAGTGGGAAATGGCATTGAATCACATTGCCCAGAATACAGAGACAGCAGATGAATTTCTAAATGGGATTACAGAGCTGATGCAGGAACTGGTTGCCAGATATCAGGGTATTTCAGAAGAAAAGAAAGGGCAGTTTCAGGGAAAAGCAAAAGGAGAAGTCATTGGCAAATGTCCCCGCTGTGGAGCAGATGTCAGGGAAGGAAAAGTAAACTTTTACTGTTCTGACCGGAACTGTGCTTTTACCTTGTGGAAGAATGATAAATTCCTTGCAAGCCAGGGGAAAAAGATGGATAAGGCGGCAGCAAAGAAGTTCCTGGCTAAAGGAAAAATCCATTATAAGGATCTGGTATCCAGAAAAACAGGGCGACAGTATGAAGCAACTGTGGAGATGGTTGATCCCGGCGAGGGGAATGTGCAGTTCAATCTGATTTTCCCACAACGATAAGTAGTGTATTGCAGGCAGTCTAAGGACTGTCTGTTTTCATACAAATATTATGAAAGAGAGGACCTTAGCATGAAGAAAAAAGGTAATTTTAGGAAAGTAGTATCTGGATTGCTGGCAGGCATGACAATGCTTAGTACAGTGTTATCTCCGATGACTGCATATGCAGCGGAGATTCAGCCAGAGAAAAAACCTCCACTTTATGAGGATGTGAAAGATTTTCTGGATGAAGATGAAGTGGTGACTGCCAAAGATTATGAAATTGAAACAGGCAGTGTATTTGATGTGAAATCAGACTACACAGGACTGGAAATCAAGGATGATGACAAGGTTAAAGTCACATTTGAGGAAGCAAAGAACGACAAGGATGAGGATTTTACGACAGATCATGCGGACACTTACAAAGCGGTCTATTATGTGGAACCGGTAAATCAGGAGCATCCGAAGTATCAGATCAGCCGAAAGCTGATTGTGCGTGAGAAAGAAACAGAAACGCAGACAGAAACTGCAGGGAGTGAAGCAGTAACCGAATCCGAAACAGCTGGCAGTGAACAGCAGACAGAGGAAGCGGAGGAGTCAGAATCAGACTCGGAAATTACCGATATTGATGCTGATGAATTTGATGATTTAGTAGAGCAGGCACAGAATCAGGATACCTATGATGAAGAATCAGGGTTAGAGCTTCACGATGTTTTGGAACAGGCAGGAGACAAAGGTGTGGATCTTGATTCTATGGAAGAGGGAGAGATTGCAACATTTGAAGCAGTTTCGGCTTATTCAGCAAGAAGTACACAGCAGGTAACAATCGAAAAAGGACCTCTGTATAGATATGCAGATTATAATCTTGGAACCTATCTGACAGAGCCGTACTATATCAGCTACGGAAGCGTCAGAGCAACTGCGTATTGTGTACAGCCGGCAAAACCAGGACCAGGATCTGGAAATTATACAATCACAAAGATTGGAGACAATCAGGCGTTAGCAAAAGTGTGTTATTACGGCACAGCTGCCGCAGGGAGCGAAAGCTTTTTTGCGAATAAACACACGGATTTCTCAGAAGGAAAAAGATTCATCATTATTCACATGGCTGCATCATATGCCAATGGAAGCAGTGATGCATTCTATGGAACAAATGCTACAGGCGAGGCTTTGGCAAAAGAACTCTATAATTATTGTGTAAATAAGCCGGAAATACCAGATGTAGCGATGTCATTTTCCAAACCGAATGTAAAAGCTTATGTAGATGGAAATGTTCAGAGAACGGAGAACATTAAGTTCAATGCATCTTCCCAGCAGAAAATCACAATGGACTTACCAAAGGGAGTGAAGCTTTATAATGTATCTACTGGAAATGTAAGTGCGGCAGGTGCAAGCGTAACAATTGGAGGCGGAACCACGTTTTATCTTTCAGCTCCTCTGACACAGACAAGAGATGTAAGTGCTACTTTTTCTGCAAAAATGAAGGGAAGTATTACAAAAGATTATTCAGCATATAAATTGACTACGAATACAAGTGTTCAGGATTTGGCATTTGTGTTTGGAGAAGGTGTCGCTGATGAAAAATATGTAAGCTTAAAGGTGTCCTGGATTGAACAGGCTACGATCGAAATCGTAAAGAAAGACGATACAGCGGATGTTAATCTTGCAGGTGCAGTATTCGGTGTATACAGCGATGAGGCTTGTACAAAGCTGATCACTCAGATGCCGGCAACAGATAAGAATGGAAAATCTTCTGTTACGATCATCAAGACACAGGATACTGTTTATCTGAAAGAGATCACAGCACCACAGGGATATGTAGTAAATGCAACGGCAACAAATGTAAAACTGGTAGCAAGTAAAACCTCATCGGTAACTGTGGAAAATAAGGAACAGCTGGCAGAGCTTACCATTTACAAAGAAGGACAGGTTCTTACCGGAGCAGATGTCAGTGAAAATGGAACGGTATTCCAGTATGAAAACCGCAGACAGAAAAATGCAGTGTATAACGTGTATGCCGGGGCAGATATCTTAACTGCTTATGGCAAAAAAATGTACAGTAAAGGTGACCTGGTAAAAGATAATCTGACTACGGGAGAGAATGGTTCTGTTACACTGAAGAACCTGCATCTTGGAAGCTATGTGGTGAAAGAAGCAAAAGCACCGGACAATTTCTATAACGGCAGCGAAGAAAAGCCAGTGACTCTGACTTATGCCGGACAGAATAAAGAAGTTGTATTTGCAGATGTGACTTTTAACAACGAGAGACAGAAAGCAGATGTTTCCGTAGTAAAACAGGATAAAGATACCAAGAAACCACTGAATGGCGGTATTTTTGCTCTATATGCATCCGATGATATTAGAAATGCAGACGGAACCGTTGTTGTGAAAAAAGGAACATTGATTGAGAAAGCAACTACTGGAGCAGATGGAACTGCAAAATTCACAGCAGATCTTCCGATTGGATATTCCTATTCTGTAAAAGAAGATCAGGCGCCGGAAGGCTATGTAAGAAATACAGAAGATGTGTATACGTTCAAGTTTTCTTACACCAATGATAAAGAAGCAACCGTATCATTTGCCCATACCTTCAGCAATGACCGTGTGACAGCAAAGATCAATTTATTCAAAGTTGATAAAGAAACAGGAAAAGCAGTACCACAGGGAGATGCCACACTGAAAGATGCAGTTTATGGTCTGTATGCCCGTGAAGATATCGTGCATCCGGACGGAGCAACGGGAACTATTTATAAAGCAGGAGAGCAGGTAGCATCTCTTACAACAGATGACAAAGGACAGGCTTCTGTAAAAGGTTTATATCTTGGCAAATATTATGTCAAAGAGATCACACCGCCGACCGGATACCTGGCAGATACAGAAGAGCATGATCTTGTGTGCAGTTATGAAGGCGATATGACAGCAGAAGTAAAAAGAGAGTGCACTTCCAGTGAGCAGGTCATCAAGCAGCCATTCCAGATCATCAAAGCAGCCAACAATGGAAAGACCGATGCTGATCTGTTATCCGGAGCTGGATTTACAGTTTATCTGAAATCTTCCCTTACAAAGAAAGCAGATGGAAGCTATGATTTTGATTCTGCCAAACCAGTAGTGAGTGGAGAAAATGGAGCAACTGAGATTTTCACAGATGAAAAAGGGTATGCCTGCAGTATTCCATTACCATTTGGAAGCTATATCGTGCGTGAAACTACAACACCGCACAATTACAAGCCAGTCGATGATTTTGAAGTGAATATCACAGAACATCATCCAAACGAGCCACAGATCTGGCGAGTGCTTCTGGATGAAGAGTTTAAGGCAAAACTGAAAATCGTGAAAAAAGACGATGAAACAAAGAAATCTGTATTGATTGCCGGAACAGAATTTAAGGTATATGACCTGGACAACAAGAAGTATGTGGAGCAGGTAACAACTTACCCAGTGACAACTACTCACAAGTCCTATTTTACGGACAGCCAGGGATATCTGATCATGCCGAAGAATCTGAAGATTGGACATTACCGGATTGAGGAAGTCAACGCACCGGAAGGGTACACAATCAATAAGAACTATGTAGAGATTGCGGTGGATGCAAATACAGCATACCAGATGGATTCTGAGAGCGGAGATGCCATTATTACGGTAGACTACGAGAACCATCCGGTAAAAGGAAAGCTGACGATCTATAAAAAAGGTGAGATGCTGACCGGATTTAAAAAGGATTTTGTTTATGAAGAAAGATACCTGAAGGGTGCATCCTTTCATGTCTATGCAGCTGAAAATATCTATACACCGGATTATCAGAAAGATGAAAACGGGAACAGACAGCTGATCTATGCAAAAGATGCACTGGTAACAACGGTAATGACCGGGGAAGACGGAAAAGCAGTTGCTGATAACCTGCCGCTTGGTTCTTACTATGTGGTAGAAAAGACTGCACCGGAAGGATTCGTCCTGAACCATGACAGATCGGATGTCTCATTTGTCTATGCGGATCAGGATACACCTGTGATCGAACAGGAAGTGATGGTTGGCGATGACCGCCAGAAAGTTGCAATCCAGGTAGAAAAACAGGATGCAGAAAATGGTGCAACCGTAGCAGGAGCTGTCTTTGGCATCTATAACACAGAAGATCTGAAGAATGAGAAAGGTGAGATCATTGTAAAGGCAGATACACTTCTGCAGGAAATGACTTCTGATAACGATGGTCTTGCAGCATGTACGCTGGATCTGCCGCTTGGACAATATTATGTGAAAGAGTTAAAAGCACCGGCGGGATTTGTATCCTCTGATGAAGTTCTGAATTTGGATGCTTCTTACCAGGGGCAGGATGTGAAGACAGTAAAACTGAAAACAGTGAAAAAGAACCAGCCGACAACAGTTGAAATCAGAAAATCTGATGTAACAACAGGTGTGGAACTGGATGGGGCAAAACTCACCGTTCTTGATAAAGAAGGAAATGTTGTGGATCAGTGGACTTCTGTAAAAGATCAGCCACATGTGATCAAACGACTGACTGTGGGTGAAGAATACACCCTTCGAGAGGAAATGGCACCGTATGGATATCTGAAAACGACGGATGTGAAGTTCACACTGGAAGATACTGCCGAGATTCAGAAAGTAGAGATGAAAGATGAAGTTCCAACAGGACTTCTGATCATCAACAAAAATGGAGAGTTTCTGGATAAGGTGACACTTTTGGATCATGTAAAAGGTACCGTGGAGCATCTTTTTGAGTATGTAACCGGAAGCCTTACAGATGTGACGTTCGATGTATTTGCTGCGGAAGATATCAAAGCGGCAGATGGTGTCAGTGAAGATTATTTCAAAGCAGATGAAAAAGTAGGAACCATTACCACAGATTCCAATGGTATTGCACAGATGGGAGATCTCCCGGCTGGAAAATACTATGTGAAGGAAGTAAAAACAGCTCACGGTTATGTGCTGGACAAAGAGCCGAGATATGTTGACCTTTCCTACCGTGATCAGGACACACCAGTCATCACTTATGA
>NZ_JAJEPR010000069.1:0-6802 GCF_020686945.1 Fusicatenibacter faecihominis
ACCATGTGCAGATATGCACAGTTTTCGCTTTCATCTCGGCAATTAAATTACCGAGGATTCCCGCTTATTTTCCTAAAGCATTTTCCGAATGATCTCGGAGGCCAGATTATTTCCGGCCCTGGCATCGCTGCAGCTTTTGGCCATAACGATAGTATAGCGGGGATCCTGAAAATAAGTAAGCTTATAATGTTTCCCCTCGGAAACCACAGAGAAACCCAATTCCTCAAGATCGTGTTTCAAGGATGCGGACAGGTTGGAGTAACCTTTTAAAAGCCTTTTGATTCGGCTTTTTCGGTTCTCCTGCCGGCCCGCTTTTTTATTTTCTTCCAGAATATTCTTAAGAATCTCCTGGCTTCTAGTATCCGGCTCCTGTCTTTCCAGACAGTCTTCGAGCAGCTCCAGAAGGATGCCGCGGACCTCTCCCTCATAAAATTCTCTCATACTCCCTTTATAAAGGAGAGGAACCGCCTGCCTCTCTTCCATTTTCGCATGGAGCCCCTGATTTTCCAGGCTCAGCGCCGTCACGCGATTCGTCAGTGTCTCGATGCGCTCTTCCTGGCTTTTCAGCTGCGCCTCAAAGATTTCGTAAAGATCCTGATTTTCTTCCTGTATTTTCCTGTGATTGTTTAAAAGAACCGAATGGTTCAGACGAAGACGTTCCATCCGGATGTCTTCCCAGAGATACAAAGGCCCGCGCGTCTGCTGGTTTTCGTATCGATAGATCATATTGACGATTTTCTGAGATAAAATTTCTTCTGTATAGGGTTCAAAATGAATCTTTTTATTTTCCGCGGAGGCTGAAGGATAATAGATACCAATGGCTCCATGATGGGGATTTTCCCCGTCGCAGCTTTTCCGCAAAAGTGCTCCAAGCTTCGGATCTGCCTCTTTCAGTACATAAGCCGTCCCCTGAAGCAGTTTGGAAAGCCGTTTTACATGCAGCGGATAAGTGCCATCCCACTTTTTTGTCACATAAACCACCGGCAGCTGAAAATGCTCTTTTCCAAGGAGCACTGCTTCCGCCAGTTCTTTTTCCCTGATTCCAAGTGCCACAGGCTCTCCTGTGACCGGCAGCCGGCCATCCATTCCAGCATACCCCTTCCGTATCACCATTCTGATAAAATATGGTGGAGAAAAATGATAAAAAAAGGAACTTGTCCGCTCTGTAGTCTCCTGATCCAGCCTGACCGAAAGACGTTTTTCCTCCAGATTCAGGATCAGATCAGTCGTCCAGATCATTCCATAAATGTCTTCTTTCTGAAATCTTGCCGCGATTATCCGTTTTTCCGGAAGTTCTTCCAGCGCCAGCATTCGGCTTTCATCCCGCCAGCACAAAGAGTAACTCTCTCCATCCCAGTTCACTCCCTTCATCCTGTCGCACGGACTTCCCTGATTCCACTCCAGGACCAGCCGCACAAATTCTTTCTTTGAAAATGACTCCTTTACCGGAATCATTGCAGAGTAAATCTGCATAGAACGGCCCCCTTTTTCTCTTTTTCTGCTAAAGATACCTGCATAGAAATACCCTCCTGTCAAAATCCTGTTCGCTTTTTCCATTGCTGTGTGTGGTATTGTTTGAATAATAGTGATAAATAAAGACAAACTTTGAAATGATATAGAATTGCTTTTCAAAAGACACTTTCATATTAACATGTATCGTTCTGTTTTGCAAGTGGTTTTTTCATAAAAAGAAGAACCCTTCTTTTTTTATGAAGAGCTCTTCCTCGCTGATCTCTGCCACTTCCATGATCTTCTCATCCGAAAGAATCCCCTACCGCAGAAGCACTTTTACCATTCTGTTTCTTTCTTCCTCTTTGCCATCTTCGCGATCCCATTTTCTCTGCTGTTCTTCGTCATATTCGTAAAGACACATCTTTTTCACCTCCGATTTATTTCCAGCAGAAAATCTCTGAGGACATTTTCCCGAATGCATTCCTCCACGGTCCGCTCAATAGCATCGTCCAGCGGCTGTCCTTCAGAGTATCTGCGTGCTTTGTCCACAAAGATCATGTATTCCCGCATCGTGCGGCTTTTCTTATAAATTTCCTCACTATTTCCAAGATTGATATCCCGGACCTTTACACGCAATTCCAGGTTTGGAGCTTTTGTCTTCTTTGTATAGGCTTCCGAAAGAAGAAGATCCTTTTCTTCTACCTTCTCTTTCCCATTATAAAAGACAACAAAGATCGGCGCAGGAACTTTGATCTGTCTGGAACCATACAAATTCTGAGATCTGACCATTTTGGAATAACTGTCACTGACATAAAAAAGACAACGTAAAGGCATATTTCCATTCTTACTGGACTGCTGTTCATAAAGAAACAGCTCATCATGGAACACATAAGCCAGATCATTTCTCATGGCCAGATAAACAACATTTTCCAATGTCACAATCTCCAGTTCCTCTGCATTTTCTCTTTAGAAACTCCCTTTTATTCAGTTTTCAGTATCGCATTGGGAATTTCTAAGGCTGCGAACGCAGCAAAACACAGAAACGGCTTCAGCCGTAAAAGAATATTAGAAATAAAATTCTTATTTGTATGATAGCATAATTTTTTTGTTTTGTCATCTGTTTTATGTATTTTTAATAAATATAATTTTGCATATATATTTTTTTATGCTGTGTATGCATAATTTAAAACTTTTCTTAAAAAAGACAGGAACCCTTTCATTCTTTAAAGAGTCCCTGCTTTTCATTACTGCTATTTGATTTTATCTCGGCCAGCGCTCTTCTCTGGGCAGAAGCTTCGGGAAGGGCTGGTGGGGTTCGGACTGATACCAGTAGGCTACACTGGAGACGTCGTCCTGGCGTTCAAAGAGGCCTTTGTGGCAGACGCCGATCTGCTGGATGGTCACGCGGATATCTTCATCAAAAAGGATCGGGTCCATGATGTGCCAGCGATAAAAACCACGTTCCGTTGGCATATCGTTCATGTGATAAGGATTGTAGACCGTGTCATCCTCTCTGGAATAATAGGGATATCCCATAAAAGGCGTACAGTAGGTCTGTTCTCTGGCTACGCCGTTTTCCGTTTTCGTAAAGCTCCAGGCGCCGCCAAAATAATCCTCTGTTCCCGTACCGCAGATAGTCGGATATTCCTCATCACCATCCAGGTAAACCTTCAGCTCTCCCTCTCCCCACCAATAACGTTCCAGGGTTGTGAGGGCAAGATAGGTGCCAACGTAATGTCCTTTTCCTTTTACGCCGTCCAGGATCGTATAGTCCTTCTTAAGCTCCGTCAGGCGCTCCCGTCTCCACTGTGCATGGAAGTAGGCCACATCCTCGGGAATCTCGTCGTAGAGCGTATAATCGACCTGGTAGAAAAATGCCGGTATCTCCGCTTCATGCTGATTCTCCAGCGTAATGCGGGCTTTTTTCCGGAAAGGCATCTGAAAATAACTGTTGAAGCCTCTGGAAGGATTTACCACAATCGGGAGAGAATTTACCATACAGCCCCTTGCAAAACCACAGCAGAAAAAATCTCCCAGCGGGCTTTCCACGGACGGCTCCTCTTCATCGTCCCAATAAATCCGCAGAACCAGGTCGCGCAGCACATAATAATCCTTTTCCGTACGGTCTGTAACCGTCATCCAGATATGCTGAATGACACCCGGCCCTTCCATCTCCGCCAGCACTCTCGTCTCTCCCGGCGCGATCTTCTCCATACAGGGAGAACCTTTTCTGCCAGGGCCAAGGCTTCCTGCTGCCATTCCGCCCTTTCCTTTTTCTCCCCTCGGATTTTCCTGATTGATACAGCGGCTTTTTCCTTTTTTCTGAAACATAAGTGAATCCAGGCTGTTGGTAAACTGAACCATCTTTTTCTCCCCCTGTAAATATTATTTCTGATTCTGCCAGTAGGTCTGAATCGCATCTGCGGCAGCGTCGCGGTCCATCACATTGGTCAGATACTGCTGCATAACAGCTCCATTCTCAGACCAGAAATCAGACGGAAGCAGGCGGCTGAAAGCATAGGTACTGGATACTGCTCCATCTGCAATATAGCTCTGAGTGGAGGATACCAGCGGATTATCATAAGAGACGTCTACTTTGCTGAAGGGCAGGGCCATATCCAGAAGATCTGACATTTCCTGGGCTTTTTCCACACAGAAAAATTCTACCAGTTTTTTACCTGCTGCCTGCTCTTCCTCGGAATTCTGGCTGGCATCGATGCAGTAACCCTTAGAGCAGAAAACACCAAGCTCTGTATTGACAGCATCCTCCTCATTTCCGGTCAGCGGGCAAGGCATCAGACCGAACTCGTCGTCTGCAGAAGCAGAATCTTTGATGTAATTCCAGGCCCAGTCACCCATAAACCACATGGCAACGTCGCCTTTTGCGATGGCCTGGCCGTCAATATCCGTATTTCCGACCAGCGGATCATTGGAGTTATAATTGTATTTTGCGATGATATCAAAGGTATCCATCACACTGTTCCAGGCAGCATTGCTCTTCAGCTCCGCAGAACCGTCCTTTAGGCTGTTGATAAAGTTCTGCTGCGCCTCCGTATCTCCCTGAATACCGGAAAATACCTGGCTGAGGTAATGAGATCCCAGAGACCAGTCCACACCGGTAAACATGATCGGTGACACGCCGCCCGCCTGGATCTTCTCGCAGAGGGCCTCCAGATCTGTATTGCTCTTGATGGATGACGGATCAAAAGGCTCTCCGGTGGCTTTCTCGATCACAGTCTTGTTATAAACGATACCCATGGCTGTCACACAGTTCGGCACTGCATAGAGCTTGCCGTCCTCTCCCTTAAATACATCCAGATAAGACTCATCTACCTGATCGGTGATCCAGGAATCTTCATCCAGATCATAGGCTGCCATATTTTCGATATTTTCCTGAATATCGATGGGGTCCATAATGGAAACGGTAGGAGCCTCTCCGCTTGCGTAAAGAGTCATCCATTTCTGTTTCTCACTGCTGTCATAAGCAATATAATTTACCTTGATATCCGGATTTTCCTCCATAAATTCCTCGCACAGCTGCTCAAACTGAGAATCCTTATTGGGCAGAGTAGTGTAAAGAGAAATCGTTACCTGGCTGTCGGAATCTGCGGATACGGTCAGTCCAGATACCAGAGAACCGGCCATTGCAGCTGTCATTAACGCACAAATCAGTTTCTTTTTCATGTTGAATAACCTCCTTGAAAATATCTTTTGCTGAAATACAGACTAAATGGTTGCATGAGGTTATTCAACTGGTTATCTTCAAAACCAGATTTTTTGACAAAAAAGAAGGCCCGTTTTTGTCACTTCTGCTCAAAGGTTCTGTTCTTCACACTGTCCCGTACAATCAACTCCAACGGAAAACTGTAGCTGTGGACAGCCACCGCTTCTCCCCGTATCCTTTTCATAAGAAGCTTTACCGCCTCTTTGGCCCGAAGGGACGGATACTGCCGGATCGTCGTCAGTCTGGGCGTCACAAGTTTCGCAAACGGGTTATCATCAAAACCTGTCACAGAAAGTTCCTCGGGAAGTTTTAGTCCCTGAATCGAAAATACATCCATGGCCTCGCAGGCATAATAATCTGAACAGAAAAAAGCCGCCGTATATTCCTGTTTTTTTACCCTCGGAACAAAACTCCGGAAAATTTCCGAGCGCAAAAGCCGCTCCTCGGGCAGCACAAAAATGTCCTTCTCCTCCAGCCTTTTCCCGGCACGCTCCAAAACCTCCCTGACGCCCTGCAGTTTTTCCTTCGTGCTCCCATACTCCAGCCGTTCATCGCAGAAAAAAGCAATTTTTTCATGTCCCTGACTGAGCAGATATTCCGCCATGCTTCTGGCCCCGTCCACGCTCTGACCGCTGACATTGTCATAAGGCCCTTCCTCCGAATCGATAAAAACCACCGGCTTCGGCATACATTTTGCCAGGTACTCACAGGTTTTCGGACTCTCTCCCAAAACCAGCGCTCCCTCAATCGAAAAGGCCTGACTTTTTCGGATAAGATCTTCTTCATTTAAGGAAGAATCGTACAAGACATGTCTGTGATACGAATGGAGTTCTTTTTCAATCGCTCCCAGCATTTCCCCGCAGAAAGGGTCCATAAGGATATTTTCTTTGTCTCCCAGGCAAAAACTTACCAGAATAAGTTTTAGCTCCTCCGTCTCTTTCTCCGTTCTGTAATCGGCAACATAGTGGTAACGTACCAGCGCTTCCTCAATCTTTTTCCTCGTATCCGCTGACATTTTTCCCGTCTTTCCATGAATCACATTGGAAACGGTAGTCGTACTGATCCCCAGCTTCTCCGCAATTTCCTTGATTGTCGCCATATTCCCCTCCTCAACTTTTCTTTTTTTACTATAGCAGATTTTGGAAGTATTTTGTATCCCTCTTTGAAATGCTTTCCAGGCATAAATCTGAATGATAACTGCCGAAAAATACCTTTCAGGCATATCACCTGATGTTTAACAGGTATTAGACTTTTTCTCTCTATATTTACAATAAAAGCAACAACACAAAGAAAGGACGGAAACTATGGATTATACAAAGCTTGGAAACACTGACATTGAGATTTCAAAGATCTGCGTGGGCTGCATGAGTTTTGGAAAGGCCGGTATCATGCATGACTGGACTCTGGACGAGGAGCAGACGGCGGAAGAAAATTCGCCGCTAACCAAAAACACCGTCCCCTTTGTCCATCAAAAAAAACCAGAAGCTTTTCGCTCCTGGTTCTCATTTCATATACCTTCAAAACCACACACAGAAATGTTTTTGTTTCTTTCCATCCGATTTTCTTCTACCCAGACTGCCTTGTGGAAGTTCTGTTCGCTTCGCTTACAGAACAACCTCGGCTTTG